>JAHFQD010000243.1 GCA_023266455.1 Candidatus Muproteobacteria bacterium | reverse complement strand
CATCCAGCAATTGACCGCGACCTTCTCGACAACCGCCGCGGCTTGAAGCGGTCCATAGTGAAAGGAGGCAATATGGCAACACGTGTTTTACAACAGATTATCGAATCGGTACCGACATCCGACGGTGCCGGCGTGAAACTGCGACGCAGCCTCGGAAGTCGACGCGATTTGCGATGGGATCCGTTCTTAATGTTGGACGAATTTTCCTCCGACAATCCGAACGATTACATCGCCGGTTTCCCGCCGCATCCGCATCGCGGTTTCGAGACGGCGACGTATTTGCTCGAAGGTCACATGCTGCACCAAGATCATCTCGGCCATCGCGGCGATCTCAACACCGGCGGGGTGCAGTGGATGACCGCGGGTCGCGGTATCGTGCATTCGGAAATGCCGCAACAGACGCAGGGCCGGTTGCACGGTTTTCAATTGTGGATCAACCTGCCGGCACGCGAAAAAATGAAACCGGCCAGCTATCGCGATATTTTACCGGCGGAAATTCCGCTCGTACCAATGGCGAAAGGCGGCCAAGTAAAGGTGATCGCAGGTACGTTGATTCTCGATAAGAAACCGACGCCGGGACCGATTCTCGGTTTGACGACTGATCCGCTTTATCTCGACATTCAATTACCGGCCGGCGGCAACTTCTCGCATCCGATCGACAACGACTACAACGCGTTCATCTATCCGTATGCGGGCGAGATCGCAATCGGCCCTGGGAACGAACGGCGACGCGTTCAAGCGCACAACGTTGGACTGTTATCACCAGGCGATCTCATCGACGTCGGCGCAGAAGGCGATGCGCGCTTTCTCCTTCTCGCCGGTCGACCGCTGAAAGAACCGATCGTGCAACACGGTCCGTTCGTCATGAACACGCGTGAAGAAATCGAACAAGCGCTGCGCGACTTCGAGAGCGGCGAGCTCACGCAGGTGGTTTAATGACTGCGCGAATGCCAGTGATTTTTTTCGGACACGGCAACCCGATGAACGCCTTGTTGCGCAACGCTTACACCGAAGGTTGGCGGCGTATCGGTAACGCACTGCCGAAACCGAAAGCAGTGCTCGCCATCTCCGCACATTGGTATCGACCCGGCACGGCCGTCACTGCTATGCCGCGGCCACGCACAATCCACGACTTCGGCGGCTTCCCGCGCGAGCTGTTCGAGTTTCAATATCCAGCACCGGGTTCCCCCGAATTAGCGCAGCGCGTACGCGAATTGCTCCAACCGGTCGAGGTTGAATTGGACAACGATTGGGGGCTCGATCATGGCACCTGGTCGGTATTGAGCCATGTGTTCCCCGATGTCGATGTGCCGATCGTGCAACTCAGCATGGATGAAACACAACCGGCGTCGTTTCACTACGATATCGCCAAGCAGCTCGCACCGTTGCGCGACGAGGGCGTGTTGATCATCGGCAGCGGCAACCTGGTGCACAATCTTCAGGCGTACGCATGGGATCGACATCCCGTCGAACCTTTCGACTGGGCGCTACGCTTCGAACAACAAGCCCGCGAATTTTTATTGCAGAGGAACCACCAACCGCTAATCGCTTATGAGACCTTAAGCCGCGATGCGATGCTTGCCGTGCCGACCCCAGAACATTATCTGCCGTTACTCTATGTCGTCTCTCTGCAACAGCCCGATGAACACGTTAGTTTCCCTATCGAGGGCGTAGAGGGTGGCTCGATCTCGATGCTGACGGTTTCGATCCCCTAGAAAAACCGTTAAAAGCCCGGCAATCGCGGTTTATTTCTCGCTTTTTTCTGCACAAACAAGTACAATTGCGCGCGTCAACGGCACCCCGCCGACCGCTCGTAACGCAGGAGACTTCTCGTGTCACAAGCTAACACCACCACCACCCGATCCCCCGAAGACGCCGCCAAACGCGCGCGATCTGCTCCCAGTCCGTACAAACTGGTCACGATCGAAAAAACCGTCGGCCCCCAAAGTGAAGGCGGTGAGTCTTGGTATAACTACGTGCTCGACAACGGCCGTTCGAAGATCGTCGGCACGCATCGTGGTTCACTGAAATCCGTTACCGCTTACGCTAATCAGTGCGCGTCTGAACTCAACGCACGCACGCTCTCGTGCGTATCGGTGTGGTCACCGCGCGGTAAGAAAGCAACCTAAAGCAAGAAGAAGTAAAAAAAGCATCCTGAAAAAAAGAACCCCGCCAATGGCGGGGTTCTTGTTACTGCAGAATTCGGTGCGCCTTAGACCGGCACAACGTTCGCAGCCGACGGACCCTTCGGACCTTGTTGCAGGTCGAATGACACCTTCTGACCTTCAGTCAAAGTTTTGAAACCTTTGCCCTGAATTGCGGAATGATGTACGAAAACATCTTTGCCGCCGTCGTCTGGAGTGATGAAGCCAAATCCCTTGCTGTCGTTAAACCACTTTACTGTTCCTTTACTCATCGAAAATTACCTTCAAAATTGTTAATGGATGCAGTTTACTTGGCGGGGATACTAGCGAGCGAATGGTCCGATAAATCAAGGAACCTACCGAAGTGATCACAGGTCAAGGCACTGCGGAAGTCAAAATACACGCTGTATGGCCGATTAGCAATGTATTTGTGGTTTATTTTTTAGCAGGATGCCGCCACTTTGGAAATCCGACAAAAATTACGGTAAATATCAGCTTTGGCGCCTTCCCGGCGAATACCTATTAAATAGGTCCGAACTGGATAATGTGAGAAAAATCGTGGTCAAAGTAAGCACTATGCCTATCGGACGCACGTTATTACTCGTCACCTTCGCCCTCCTCGTGGGATGCGCCAGCCATCTTCCCGACGCCATCCGCAAAGCGCCCCCGGACGATATACAACCCAACACCGTGCGTCACGCGCCGGATAGTTTGCGTGGAAAGCCCGTGCGCTGGGGCGGTCACATCTTGTCGCTACGCAATCTGAAAGAAGAAACGCAAATCGAAATCGTCACGCGCGGACTCGATAGCGACGGTCGTCCACTCGAGGACGATCGCAGCCAAGGCCGCTTCCTTGCCAAAGTGAATGGCTTCGTCGATCCCACGGTGTACGAGAAAGGACGCGAGATTACCGTCAGCGGTCAGGTCGAAGGCGTGAGTAAGCAAACGATCGGCGATTTCCAATACGACTATCCCGTAGTGCGCGCTGAGCAAGTGCACTTATGGGAGAAACGCGCGTCGCCGCATCCCGATTACTACTACGATCCGTTTTATTCACCGTTCTGGAGTCCGTGGAATAATCCGTACTATCCGTATCCGGGTTACCGGCCGTATTATCGCCCACGCTAAAACGAGGACAACGTCATGCGTCGCGCAAAAATTTTTATCTCGTTGCTACTCGTTGCCGGTTTAGCCAGTGGCTGCGCCACGCCGTTCGATATCGGCGGCGCCGATCGTGTCATCACGCCGCGCGAGGTTGCGCAGAACGCGGCGTTCACCAAAAATCGATCGGTCGCGTGGGGCGGCACGGTCGTGAATAGTCAGAACCTGCCGAACAACACACAGCTCGAAGTCGTGGCCTATCCGCTCGATAGCAATAATCGTCCGAAAGCCGACGCGGGGCCGCTCGGGCGTTTCCTCATCGTGCAGCCGGGATATATCGAAACCGCCGACTATGCACCGGGGCGCGAAGTAACCGTTGTCGGCGACGTCAACGAAACCCGCACCGGCAAAGTCGGCGAAGCGCCCTATATCTACCCCGTGGTATCGGCGACAAAACTGCAGTTGTGGCCGAAAGACGCAGGACAAAAATCCTCCGAACCGCAGTTTCATTTTGGCTTTGGCATCGGGGTTATTCGCTAGCGGAGATTTCCCGATC
>JAHFQD010000242.1 GCA_023266455.1 Candidatus Muproteobacteria bacterium | reverse complement strand
ATCGATCCGTCCGGCTCGACGACACCGTAACCCAAGATTTCTTGCATCTCGAATTCGGTTTCGCCGATGACGCCGCGCGACAAACCTCCCGGCGACGGCACCGCTCTGGCGATACGGAAGAAACGCGCCACGCGATTGGTGTACGCGGTCGTGCCAGGACGTTTCAGATTGGTGATATCGGGACGATTCAGTGAATCGCGCGGAATCGATTCGCCGGTAGCGAGCACGGCGTTACCCATGCGCTCCAAGCGATCGGTGTCGTAGGCGGTGTTCACGTCGAACAGACCCAGGCCCGCACCGATGGTGGCATCTGGCGTGTAGTTAGCCTTGGCTTGCGGCACCGGACGCGGTTGGATCGCCACCGGATCGGAATAATAGTAACCGTCTTGCGGCAACACGACCGGACGTAACGTCTTCGAGTTCAAGTCCATCATGTAAATGCCGTAACGCGGATTGTTGTCGGAGGTCGAGGGGCTGTAAACCACCAAGATGCGACCGGTTCCATCCCACAATGGATACGGCGAGGAGTAACGTCCGAGCGGCGACGAACCGCGGCCGCGTTCGGCTTCGTGTTCCGACGCCGAACGATCCGGCAGCAACAAGCGCGTGGCTTGGAACTGGCCTTCGCGCTGTCCGAGTTGATTCGCCGGCGGCGACGAGGAACCGGGCGCGTCTATATCGGAATAATTGTTGGCGTCGATGATTTCGAGCGAACCGCCTTCGTGCGTGCCCGACAACGGCATCGCCGTCGAGATCAAACGTCCGTCCGGCATTTCGCGCGGATGCAGATAGCTGTTACCCGGGCTGTGCGCGCCGTACACCACGAACAAGTTGGTGCCGTCCGGATTCACTTTGAATACGGTGAACTGATTGCGTTCGCCGACGTGATCCCAGCGCGAGAATAAAATTTCGCCGGTGAGCAAGACGGTGGGGTTGCGATCATGGCTTTGATTGAACGAGATCTGGCGGCAGTTGCTGCCGTCGGAATTCATCACGTGCAGCGCGGTGGTTTCTTCGCGTTCGTATTCGTCGACGTATTTATACGGCGTGATGCCTTTCGCGACCATCTGGCGATACGTGCCTTCCTGGCGATTCGATGTGAACACGATGCGGCCATCAGGCAGATACGCCGGGTCGACATCGTCGCCTTGCGCGGTGGCATCGCACACGATGCGGCGCAATTGTCGGCGCGATATATCGTATTCCCAAATGCTCCAATAACGATCGCCGGG
This sequence comes from Candidatus Muproteobacteria bacterium, assembly GCA_023266455.1. Taxonomy (GTDB): domain Bacteria; phylum Pseudomonadota; class Gammaproteobacteria; order Acidiferrobacterales; family Sulfurifustaceae; genus JAHFQD01. Next base: position 2,590 of record JAHFQD010000242.1, on the reverse strand, counting down.
GCGACGCATCGCGAACAACAAGCGCGTACCGTCGTAAGACACTTCCGGATCGGACACGTCGCCGCGACCGCCGGTTTGAGAATTGGTAATGTTGGTTTCTGAAGCGCTGGGAGAAGATTTATCGCGGACGTAGAGATCGCCGCCTTGGCCGCTCATGATGGAATCGGTGGGGTTGCCGGAAGTCGAGTTCGGCCGCTTCACATAAGCGATCGCGACATTTCCTTCGACGGTAACCGAATCGGAATCGCCCCCCGAACCACACCCCGATAGTAGAATCGAGATTGCCGTACTACAGAATAAAAACAGCTTCATATTTTTATTAAGGGCAACCATTGTCCATCTCCTCTTCTCGCCGGCTTCACGGCCGTATAAAAACGGCGCATCCAAGCATTATTCCGGCGCCTCGATAGCACGACCGGCATAGCGCGTAAGCGCTGGCAGCCTCGTTGCTTTGCGTCACCCCTTTCGGTGGTTTTGCCCTGAATCAAAGCGCGTTAATTACCTGTGTAGTCTAATGGCGTCAGATGAAATACGCGTTACCCTTTGTCGCAGCTCAACCTGCGCGTATCGGGCTAAAAAAGCCGAAATAACCGCTTAAATGGCCGTTGGTCCGGGATTGAGGGGGAAGAGACAGTCCGAAATGGTCATGCTATTGATTCGCTGACCTTTTAAAGCGGGGTATCAAGCAAAAAACTCATGAACAATCAGGCGGGTCGCGGCACGGCCGACCCGCCCTTTATCTCTACTGACAGCGATTAAATTCTTTATCGCGGTTCGCGTACTCGGCACAAAAATCGTCTTTACCGGATGCCGTTTTCATCGGCTTACCTTGGAAAGACGCCGTGATCACTTTGGACTTCGTGATATCGAGCCGGTCGTTAGCGCAAGACTTCATCGCCACTTTCTGGCACTCCTGCGCGGAAGTTACTTCGGAAACCTTCGTGCACGACTTATTGCCGTCGCACTTTTTGAAGCTCTCCACTTCCTTGCCGGGGCAGGCGTTGCGCGTGAAATTCACCGCGCACTGGTTCGCGTAAGCGCCGACGTTGATCGACAGTAAAATTGCAGCCGACAGTAAAACTATCCGTTTCATGCGTTTCTCCGTTGAAGATGAAAATAAAAATGCTCGACGTTTTTTCGAACAGGCGGAGAATGCAACGGAATTGTTAAAGTTTTGTTACAGAATGGTGAAAAAAATATCGGTGAGAACTTTGGTGATGACTTTATTGCGGGAACGACGATATTCGATCTTCGTTGCTTTCGATAAATTTTTTGCTCCGCGTGGGCGGAGTCGCTGGCGGCTATCGTATTTCGTTGCAGGATAAAGGGAAATAGGCGTTTGGTGAACCGCTTGGCTGCCATCGAAAGATGCGTCGGGTGTGGGGCTATCAAACACTCTAAAACGAAGGCGACGACTTACAGAAGTCGTTCCGTACAAAAACACATGGCAACAAAAACAGCGCGGATCACAGCGGCGCTCCACATTTGCCGCATTGCTTTGGTGTCCAAGAGACCCAAAAGGGAATCGTGATGCCAAAGATAACAATCGGTTTATACAGTACCCGCGATCCGCACGATGGGCATTTTAGGTTCATCATATATGTGGCAACGATAACAGTTGCCGCAAATAGCCCTATCCCGTAATACGGCGATAGTTCAACTGTTGCAACCAATAGAGCAAAGCCAACAATAAACCATGCGATGACTGATATTCTAAATTTTCTTCTCAAGATCATTTTTTGCATCCACAAGATTGAGACTGAGGTTGCGATCCAAATAGTGACCTAAGAAAGGATAACGCGTCTCGAATGGTCGCTGTTCCGGTGAGTGATTTCGTGCCGGATGCTCCGGCAGGTAAGCCTGGACCGATACCGATTGTTCCGCCTAGCGCATCGCCGGTCTTTGGATCAGTAAAGATGGTAACGCTAACCGGACCAATACTAATGTTTGCGTTATTGGTCTCTCCGCTGACGTTACTAATCGGGCCCTTAACGTATCCGAGAAAAAGGTCGGCAGAAATATTAATCCCAGCGCCACCGCCAGCCGAACCAAAAACTCCAGCATCGGCACAATCATCTCCAAAACCAGGATTTATCACGACACCACCGCTTGCTTCGCCGCCAGGACCAACCACAAAACTACCGCCTCCACCAGCGAGGAGACTTAGTAGACCGCTTGGGTCGGTATAGCGAAGCGGGTTATTTAAAACATACGCGTATGTATTTAATCCGCCGCTGAGGCCTATGGGATCACTCGTAATCCACTGCCCCGCTCCCGGCCGGAAATACCGATTCCACACATACCACAGCCCCGATTCCGTATCGTTGTACGCATTCCCATATCGCTGGTTTAAGGTGACGGTCGCTCCGATAGCAGCGGTGTTGCCGAACGCTCGTCCTTCCCATTTCCAGGTGACGGTTCTGTTGGCATCAGTCCCGATCCTTGGCGTGCCTTCGTGATCGGTGTGGATGTATGTCAGCGTGTCGACGTTGCTGGCGCGTTTGATGTGGCCGATGAGATTTTGGCTATCGTCGTATACGTAAGCAAACTTCGTGGTTCCCGTGTTCGTCGTTTCGAGAATTAAATTTCC
>JAHFQD010000241.1 GCA_023266455.1 Candidatus Muproteobacteria bacterium | reverse complement strand
GATGTGTGCCGCCGGTTGCCGGCGTCGAACGGGCTCTTGCGCACCAAACGATGCACACCGGTTTCCGTGCGCAGCCAACCGTATGCGTAGTCACCGTTGAATTTAATGGTGGCGCTTTTGATGCCCGCGACTTCGCCTTCGGAGACTTCCAGCAGCTCGGTTTTGAAACCGCGCTTGTCGCCCCACATGAGGTACATGCGCAATAGCATGTTGGCCCAGTCTTGCGCTTCGGTACCACCGGCGCCGGCCTGAATGTCCATAAACGCGCTATGCGAATCCATTTCGCCGGCGAACATCTGGTTAAACTCGGCTTCATGCACCGCCTTTTCCGATTTCGCAACGTCCGCCGCGACGGAGATCAATACGGAATCGTCGGCTTCTGCGCGCGCGAGCTCCAGTAGCTCACTGGCGTCGAGCACGCTGCGTTCGAGAGTGGTGAATTCATTCACCGCTTCTTCCAAACGCGCGCGCTCGCGTCCGAGTTCTTGGGCGCGGGTAGGATTATTCCAAATGTCGGATTGTTGAAGCTCGTGCTCGACTTCACGCAGCCGCTCTTCTTTGCGGCCTATGTCAAAGATCCCTCCGTAAGATCGAGACCCGCTCGCTAAGCGAGCGCAGCTGACCGGAGAGCGTATCGAAATCGTGCATGGCGTGTGGCGAGTTCATAATAAGTTGGACGCGTATTATAACGACCAACTGGTACGCCACAACGCTTGAAAGCGGTACGTCTTTAGAACTTATGCAGCGGAACCTTCAGCTGAAAGAACCACAACGGCACCAGTTTGGGATGAACCTTAGGGATATAAGTAATATTGATGCCGATATGATCGGTGCCGACCGTCAGCGCGGGTAATGCGCCCAAGAACGGCTCGTTATTCTTATAGTTCTTACGCGTCATCACGAACCCGACCATGCCAGCGTCGATATAAAGATTGTCGAGGGAAGGCGCGACGTCGAAACGCCGCATGAGACCGCCGCCCGCGTAATAAGACATATTACGTTCGGAGTCCTTGAACCACCCCGCGTTCACGAACGGCACCCAGTGCTCGTTGACGCGATCGAAGTCATATTGGAAGCCTGCGCCCCAATTGCGTTCGTTAAAATTGGATCCTGCCGGAGGGTTGATATGGTGAGCGTAACCGTTGACCAATAAATTAAGCTCGTCCGCTCGTAGCACCGGCGCCATGGTCATCAACCCTAGAAATAAAGCCGATACCCAAACACTGGTAGACTTTACACTTCGTCTGACTTTCCTTGTTGCGATCATTGCCATCTCCCACCTCCTCCACCGCTTGATCCCGCCTATTTCCTCAGGCGTCCTGGGGGGAGTAAGTTGCAGCTTCTATGCCAAATAACCTCAAAATTGGAACGGCTAATGCAAGCTGTAAGGTATGGGCTAGCGCCACGACCAACCGTAGTCATTTCTGCATTAATCAGCGATATTTCGCAGAGGAAGCCAGCTTCATGAAACCGAAGACCGATAAACCTAATACAGAGTGGCGTTCCAAACTCACGTCGGAACAATTCCACGTCACCCGCGAAAAAGGCACCGAACAGGCCTTTACCGGCAAGTATTGGGACTGCCACGAAAAAGGGATGTACCGCTGCGTTTGCTGCGGTGCGGACTTGTTCAGTTCCGAGACGAAATTCGAATCCGGCACTGGCTGGCCCAGTTTTTGGGCGCCCGCGGATATGGAAAACATCGCCACCGAAGAAGATCGGACCTTCTTCATGCACCGTACCGAAGTGAACTGTAAGCAGTGCGGCGCACATCTAGGTCACGTGTTTCCGGACGGTCCGCAGCCGTCGGGATTACGCTATTGCATCAATTCCGCTTCACTCGATTTAGAAAAGAAAGATAAAGAGAGGAAGTAATAAATCGTATTTGTCGCCTCCGCGGATGCGGAGGCGACACGAGTTTTATCCGCCGAAACGGCGCACCACGAAGATACCCGTCATTACCAAACCCGCCCCGACGAATTGCCAGAACGACAACGCCTCGCTGAAAAAAATCCACGCCAGTACGGCCGCGACGACAGGCTGAATTAATAAACTCACCGACGACAACGTTGCCGACAAATGCGCGAAGGCGTAAGTGATGAGCCCTTGACCAAGCAACTGCGCGACGATCGCCAAGGCGAATACAATCGTCCACGCCTGCGCGTCGCCGGGGATCATCGGCTGCGGTGAGATCAACGCCGCCGGCAATAACGTTAACGCGCTTACTGACGTCGTGAGCGCCATCAGCACCAACGTGGAGGTCGCCGCGCGCGCGCGTTTGATCGCCAACATATATCCAGCATAAAAAACCGCCGCGGCCAATGCCATCGCGTCGCCGACGAGTTGAACATCGGCACCGTTGAGATCGGGAACCGCTAATAGCATCGCACCGCCGAGCGCGACAATCATGCCGAAGAGGAACCACCTCGATACCCGTTGCCGAAATAATAACCAACCGCCGAGCGTGACGAAGATCGGCGCGAAGTTGGACAACAAGGTCGAGTTCGCCACCGACGTGTGCAGAATGGACCAATGCCATAAACCAAGATCGACGGCGAAAAATAAACCGGCCAACAACGCGACACGTGGTCGCACGATCGCCGACAACGTTTCTCGGCGATGACGCGCTAGCGCCCACCACCACAGCAACGGCGCCGCCAGCGTCAAACGCCAGAACGCGCTCGCCTCCGGTCCGACGTCGGACACACGCACCAAGATCGGACCGAAACCAAGCGCGATACCGCCGACGAGTAACGCGATGAACGCCGACGTGCGCTGCACACTCACGATGAACCCCGCCGCGCGCGGCGTCGACGCGCTTCTTTTGGATCCGCGGTCAAGGGACGATAGATTTCTACCCGATCTCCCTCTTCAACCGTATCGAGCAACATCGCGCGTTCACCGAAGATACCGACGGCCGCGTGCGCAGCATCAATCTCGGGAAACCGTGTCAGTATTCCGGACGCCTGAATAGCATCGCTTACGGTAGCACCATCGTGGAGTTCTACGTCGAGGACAATTTGTTCGGAAGGCGTAGCGTAGACGACTTGAATGCGCATATTAGGCACGCTCGCCGTAGAGCTCACGCGCGCGACGCAGAAAACTATCCACCAATTGATTCGCCACCGACGTGAATACCGGCGTCAGTACCACGCTCACCATGCGGTTCGCGACTTCGAACTCGAGATCGAGCGTGATCTTACTGGCGCTCTCCTCGAGCGCGGCGAAACGCCAGAAACCTTGGAGATAAGAAAACGGACCGTCGAGCAGACGGATTTCCATCATCTTTCCGGGTTGTAACAGATTGCGCGTGGTAAAGGTTTTATGTACGCCATGGTAAGCGATGTCGACGGCGGCGATAACCGCGTCCGCTTCGCTGGAGACGACGTGCGCACCGCCACACCAGGGGAGGAATTTCGGATATGACGGAATGTCCGCCACCAATGCGTACATCTCGGCCGCGCTGTAGGGAACCAGCGCGGAACGATGAATTACTGTCATGCGTAGAGTTTGGATAACTGCGACATCACGCACACTAGCGTAACCGGAATCGCGATACGAACCAACCATTGCCAGCACGCAAACATAACCGACCAACGTAAGCGCAATTCATCGCGCACAAAATTACTGCGCAGCGCCCAGCCGGCGAACAGGGCCGTGCAGATACCAACGACCGGCAGCAATATCTGATGCGTCGCGAGTTGTATCACGTCGAACAAGCCGAACTTTTTGGTCTCTTCGAAAAAACGGAACGAGAAGGCCCAAGAATTGAAAGACAAGGCCGTCACGCAGGCGAGCAACCAAGCAACGCCGCCGCAAACGCTCGCC
>JAHFQD010000240.1 GCA_023266455.1 Candidatus Muproteobacteria bacterium | reverse complement strand
GCGTTGGAGGACGGCACGCGTCATCAGGATGAACGGGAAACGGATCGAGACACGCCGCGATCGAGCGAGGAGGTTGTTCGGCAGGCAGATGATCAAGACGTTGAACGTGATCTTGCGGGAATAAAAAACCAACGTTTGGCCGAAGTGGATGAGGCGACGGTTGTTCCGAGGCAGGAAGAACAACACGCTGCGATCAGTGTGCCGCCGAACCGCTCGCGCGATCTGACGCCGCTTCCTGTACCGAGTTATGTCCCATTACCTTCGCCGGGCGAGTTGGTGCATACCGCCGCTTTTGTTTTAAAACAATTCTTCGAATACTTTCAGGCGCTGCGCGAAAGCCGCGAAGCGTTGGCGCGTGCCAATGATGATGCGCAACAAGCGGCGCGCAACGCCGAACAAGCCGAACGCGCGCGACAAGAAACCGCCAATCGTGCGCATCGTCGCCGCGCCGCGCCGACGGCGCAGCGCGATCAACGTCAGTTGCGTGCGCAAGAACAAATCGTGGCGCAGACGCATGCGCGCGCCGCCGAGGGCTATACGCGTTTGACGCAGGCGCTGCATCAGCACCATGTGTTACAGGCATTGATCCAACCCGACACGGCTCTATATGCGCCTCTGCAAGAATTAGAATTTCGAGAGGCCGCCGCCAACGCGCGTGGCCAACTCCATCAAGAGTTGGCGCAAGCTTACGAACAGCGCGCCGCCGCGCAGCGACAATATCAGGTGGCGCGAGGGGATCTGCAGCGACTTCGGCGACGTTTGAACAGTGCCTCGTCGCGCGCGGGTTCGAATGCGGGAGATCTCGCCGACGCGCAGCGTCGATTCGAGCGGACGCAGGAGCAGTTGCGCGCCGCCGATGAACGTTTGCAGAACTTGCAGCGAGAATGGGAAAACGAACGCGCGTTTTCGCAAAACGACACATCAGGTGGTGCCATGGCGGTTCGCGCCAATGACGATCCGCCGCCACCGGACAGCATCGGCGCGGCGTTGCGTCCGACACCACCGCCGCGACCGCTCGATTCCAGCGCCCGCACGTTGCCAGGTTCGGTATCGAGTACCCAACTCACCGAGTCTGAATCGTCGATTTTGACTTTGACCGCCGAGCCGGAAGAAGCCGATGCGGTAACGCCGCGGCGCATGCGTCGGTTGCCAGAATATCCGCTGCAGCGTGGGCGCGCGCGATTTGTGCGACGTATTCTGAATCCGAGACGGCTCGTCGAATCGCCAGTTGTGCAGGTGGACGATGCGTCGACCGGCATCGACGAGACAACGGGGACGCAACAACGCGTCGCTTCATTGAGTGCTGAAGGTCGACAAGGGCGGTCGCTAACGGGTGCCCCCGCGGGGGATACGTCACACGGCGGCGACGTCGTTGGTTCCTTGCCTAACACCTCTCCGGTGCCGGGCGGGGACGGACCTCGAATCGTTGTCGTATCGAGAACCGATACGCCGCGTCGGAAGTTCCGCGTCGGTTTTTTGGGACGCATTGCGTATGTAAAAGACGTCGAGTTATTCCTCGACGTTATCGAGTTGGCGAGCGGATCGGTAGAAATCGAAGGCGTCGTTTGGGGACCGATAGAACCCGATAATGCGTATGGACAGCGCCTAATAGACCGAGTGCGACAGGGGCCTTTGCGCGGCGTTGTCGAATTCAAAGGCGGTTATTCCCCGCAAGACTTACCGGATATTTACGCGGGACTTGATCTGCTCCTTATAACGAGCCAGACCGAAATCGGTCCACTGACTGCCGCGGAGGCGATGATGGGCGCTACGCCTGTCGCGACTCTCGATGTCGGTGAAGTCAAATCGTTCCTATTAAGCGTTCCCGGCGCGCCAGCGGGTATCGTCGTTTCAAGAGATGCCGACCGTGGCGTTACCGCGCAGCGACTCGCCGATGCCGTACGAGAATTAGCGACCGATCTTTCCAAGGCCGCCGCTATGGGAAGACAAGGTCGTGAAATCGCCACGACGCGATTTTCCATCGACACCATGGTCGACGCCCACCTCGCGGTGTTCGACCAGCCGCGAGGCGACATCCCATCGAACGATCTTTTCCAACTCGTCGTCGTTGGTTATCCATTCGCGATGAATGGCGTGCTAACGTTCTATGAACATTTAATGGCGGGAATAAAAAGGAAGCGCCAGCAATCCTTGTTGAGGATGGATGCCTTTCTGGTGAGACGGGGTATGCAACCGCGGCCAGAAATCCAACGTGTACTAGATGATCTGCAAGTACACGTGGCCGAAATCGACGCCGTGCCGAGCGCAAGCGTGTCGGAAGAAATAATTCTGTCGGAGTTTGTGCCGGCGCTATTAGGGTTTCTTCGAGCCATTAAAACCACCGAGCTCGGTGAATTTTCTGCGACGGCGGAAGCGCCCTTGTTACCCGGTCCGAATGCGGATGTTCTAGAGCGCGCAGGCTATGCGCTCGCGGCTATGTCGGATTTTCTCCACACCTATTCCGCGGGCAACGCGTACGGCCAAATCCTCAGCTCCGAAGCGGTATCGCGCGCGTTACAAGACGCTTTCCCGGAATTCGATGCGGGGGAGTTGGCACAGCTGCAAATAATCCTGCTCGATAAAGGATTTTTGTGCAGTACGTTGTTATCACGTCCGGTGAATCCGGACGTTTTCTACGCACATAACGCACTGCATTTCGCGCTTCCTGGCGTCGTTGCCAAGGCTAAATACGGAACGAATTTCGTCATTGGGATGCATACCCATGATTTGAGAATATTTTTCCAGCATTTCTTTCTGAATCAAGACAGTCCTGTATCCAGCATGCCGTTTCTCGACGTGACGCGAACGTTTTCGGTGCAAACGCGGCGTTTCCTGCAGCAATTTTTCGGATTCGTGGGGCATCTGGCGTTCCATCACGCAAACCGCATTATTCATTACACGCCCGATACGCAGGCCTGGATTGAAACGCACTACGGCGTGCCATCGTCGAAGTCCGTACGCATTGAGCTGGGAATACCGGATTTCTTACAGGCAGCCGAAAGCGCGGCTGTGCTCGCGCGAGATGGCGCACAGCCTGTCAGTGTCTCCGATTTCGTTTGGGTCGACGGCGATCGAATATGGGACCACTACGCGACGCCAGGGTTGCTCGAACAATTCGCGCGCTTGTCGACGGAGCAGCTCGACAATTTAACGGTCGAAGCCGACGCTCTGCTTCAGTTTTGGCTCGACCGTCAACCGGCGGTGAACGCCGCGTTAGTCGGTGAATCGTCGGTTGGCGATCCCGCATTCTTGATGACGCTCAGCCGTCTGCCCGTGGAAGACTTAAATCTTTTATTGGAGAAGTCCGAAGCGATTCGCCATTTTATGCGCGGGCACATCCGCGCTCAGGCACGGTTGCCGCGCGCCCCGGCATCGTCGGAATTCGTGCGACGCATCGTCGATCAGTCGTTCATCGATTGGAAAACGTGGAGCAAAGAACAGGCGGCGAACGCGGCGACGGTTTCCGAGTGGGGCGAGTGGAGACAGCTGTGGTTCGAAGCAAGGTTGGTGCGGCATTACGTCGATCGACAGCGGGGAATAGCGCGGGAGCAACTGCGCTATCCCGATGATGTCTCGCGCGACACCTTTACGGCGCTGGAGACATGGTTAAGCGAACTTTCTAGCGAGCAACTCGAAGGCGTACATGCACGCGCGGACAGAATTATCGCACTGATCGGTGTGTTGGCGAGGCGGTTGAATCCCGACGAATTATTGTCCGGTGGCGTCACGCACAGTGACGCCGACGTAGCCATCGTATTACATCCACGCGTGGATGAACGCGGCGAGGCAGTCAAAATCGTCACGCCCGATGATCCCAGTCCGCCATTG
>JAHFQD010000239.1 GCA_023266455.1 Candidatus Muproteobacteria bacterium | reverse complement strand
AGCGCGAGAAAAGGAAGCAAGATGGCATTTTCTTTCGCACTGACGCCAAGCAACGTGCCAACGCCGATACCGGTTGCCATCCAGCCTAGTCCGTGTATTGCTTGCCTCTGAAAAAGTTGACGTCCGTACAAAAAAACAATCAACCCTAGAAAGATGAAAGTGGCAGACAGACTTGTCATGCGCTGAACGACGTAAAGTACGCTGGTCAATTGAATCGGATGCAGTGTCCAGATAGCGGCTGTCCATGCTGCGATTGGGTATTGGTATTTTCGGAGAGTCTGTAGAACTGGGGTGTCGAATAAATTCACCGCCAGCAAATAGACGAGAAGCGCGTTAAAAAGATGAATGACTAAATTGGTAAGTTTGAACGGTAGCGTGTTGTCAAAACCGCCCGCGAAGTAATGGTTAAGGGCGAAGCTTAGCGCGGCCAGTGGGCGTCCTAATGCACTGCTGTCGTTGCCAGTCGATGCATCGTACAACGTACGTATATTAATTTCGGTTAGCGCGACGCTTGGATTTAATACGATATTCTCTTGGTCATCGAGTACATAAGGACCATGCAAGCCCGGAATATAAACCAGTACCGTTAATATAAAAGCCATTGTGAGCAGCAACCATGCCACACGCGGTGGCGTGCAGGATGCGCTAAGTTTTTGAATGGCGTTCGCGTTTCGTGCGACGGTCATCTCGATTTAAGCAGCGCGGATAATTTATCGCGCTGCTCCCGGGTGATCATATCCAGCGTATCGTTGTTTTCCAGAGGGCTGAAAACGCGTTTGGCTTCTGCGATGTCCCCCATTAAATAGTGAATGTTCGCTTCCATCAAAATAAACGTTAGGGACGTCGAGTCGAGTGCCCGCGCCCGTTGCGCTGCCTGCAACGCTGCCGGGTAGCTACCGGCATCGACATAAAGGGCCGCCAGACTTTGATACAAATTTTTCCGAATGCTGTCATTACTGTGTGTACTAGCGACGGCGATTTCATGCCAACGGATTATCGTCTCTCTTAAACGCACACAACGTTGGGGGGTGAATTCCACACATTGAGCCAATTCTTTCAACGCGTCGAAAACGCGCGCGTGTATTGGCTGAGATGATAGAAGATCGTCGATCTTGTGTAGGAGATCGTTCGATAGTGTCAGATAGGCGTCGTTGCCTTCGGTTCTTATAACAAGATAGTTTGGCAGCGAGGGCAGGACGGGGGACTGGCCTTTTGGTAAAGCGACATCCGCCATGGCGGCTAAATAGGTTGCTCGCAATAAGTAGCTTATTTCGTACGGCGCTAGATCGGCGGCACGTTTATATCGATGGATAGCGCGTAATGGGTCGCGTGTATCCCTGACGATTAATTCGGCCAACATCGCTTGCGAGCGTGCTGAATTCGGATGGTGCTTCACCATATAAAGCGTGAGTGTTCGGTGATCCGACCAATAGTTGGCAAGAACTGCCGTGCTCCACGCGAAGGTCGCTACGAGAAAGGCAGGTAGAGCGATGCGAAGTGGTTTGGAAATAGGACGTAGTTTCGCGATCGTATACACGACAGCGAAGAGAGGGCCGAACATTGGTAGATAATTACGATGTTCATGCGCCAATTCCAAACCGATAATTCCACTTTCTAAACTATGGCCAGCGACAAACCATAATACGGCGAAGGCAAACATCGGCGCGCGTCGACGCAGAATAAATGCCGCAACGATGGGAATGATTAAACCGAGCGTCGCCGGAAGGGTTGTCCATGGAGTCAACAGGCTGGTGCTGGTGGCGATGTCGTCGTGAAAAAGTGTGAATCGACTGGGTACCGGGAAAAAAATCAACGACAGGTATAGCCAGAGTACTCGCGGTTCGGTGAGCAATCGTTGCCAAGGCGTGAATTCACGCAAATCGTAAATTCCGAAAACTTGCCGCCATTGGACGGTGAGATAGTAGGCTGTCGCCAGCGCCAACACGCCAACGCTTATCGCATGAAATCGTATTGCCAGAGCGGGCCGGGCTTTTTTGGCATTGTCAAAAAAAACGAATTCGATCACAAGCAGGTAAAGAGGTAATAGGAGCGCGACTTCCTTGCAAAGTCCGCCGAAGCCGAGACCGCCGATGACGCCTGCTGTCATCAACGTGATTCCTCGACGAGGGTTATTCTGCAAAGTTTCTCGGCCGTGGATAAAAAAAATTGTTCCTGCGAGCATGAAAAACGTCGCTAGGCTCGTCATACGTTGAACTACATAGAGGACGGTGCTGACGTTTAAGGGATGCACGGCCCAGATAGCGGCAACGAACCAGGGAATCCAGACGGTATCGTATGTTGCATTCTTCTTTGAAGGTTTTTCAAAAACGCGGAGCAATAAACGCGATAGCCAAAATATCAGCAGAACGTTGAAGAGATGAATAAGAAGATTCGTTGCCTTAAACCAAAAGGAATTGTTGAAGCCACCGGCTTGGTAATGATTTAAGGCGAATGTCAGCATCGGTAACGGACGCCCTAGCATGCGTGTTTCCGTTGGGAACAGCACGCCTCGCAAACTATCGTAGTCGAGCGTTTTGATGGCGATCGATGAATTAGAAGTAATATTTATGTCGTCATCAAATTCGAAGGGACCGCACAATCCGGGGACATAAATAATCGTCGTTACGAATAGCAGGACGGCAACGGCGATCAGTGTGCGGGTACGACGAGAGCGCGCGGGCGGCATGTCGGCGAGTATCTTATCGTTCGTTTCCAGGATGCGCTGCGGTCATTTTGGAAAATTGCTGCTCTAAAATCGCCAAGTCCTTCGTTCGCGGGTAGCGGCTACGTGCATTGGCTAATCGGAGTTCTTGCATGGCTTCTTCCGCTTGGTCGCGCTCACCGCGCTGAATATGGATACTCGCGATGACGAATAGTGGGTGTAAATAGCTGCGATCGGACACATAGGAAAAGCGTAGCTCTTCCAAGGCGTCGTTGATTCTCCCTTGCGCCGCGTAAGTTAATCCTAAAAGGTAATGAAAATAAGCTTTATCGTACGGTGCTTTTTGTCCGCGATTCAAAATCGCATGAATCCAATTTTCGAAAGGGATTTGGAGGGACTTACACCAAGATTGGAAGCAACCGATCGTATGATCGAGCGCCAGCATAGTGGTAGCGGATATCGGTGCGGTGCCAAGCATCTGGAGTGTTTTTTGCTGGTCGTCAGGCGATAACGTAACGCCTAATCTCGCGGCGATTAAATGGAGCTGTAACCAATATCCGGGTTCATCAGGCTCAATTTCGACGGAACGTCGAATTGCTTGCATCGACTCTGCATATCGACCTTGCGCTTCAAGCAGAATACTGTATCCGATTTGGATACGCGCCGAATTAGGGTGATGTTCTACTTCATAGCGATAGAAATAATTGTGGTCAGCCCACTGCGTGGAGCGTAGGAAGGTAATGCCGCCGAATGAGATCGCTATGACGGGGAGCAACACTAACGCGTAGCGCCAGCGTAGTTTAGTGCGCGCGAGTTCCAGAAGTGAGATCAGGATAAACGAGACGCCTAACGCGGCGAGATAATCTCGGTGCTCATAGGCTATCTCTAAATTGAACAACGTGGATTCCAGCAGATGCGCGACGTAGAACCACAAAATTCCCAGCGCGAGAAGCGGTTGACGTTTATGTATCCTAAACGCTAACGCGATTAAAAATAAATGACCGATGATGGCTAGTAGGGTCGTCCACGGGGTTACCAATGACGTCGACAATAGGATGTCGTCGTGCTGATGACCGAATTGATCGATGCGCGGAACGAGTAACAGTGATAAGTAAAAGAACAACACTCGCGTTTCGGTAAGCACGCGTTCCATCATCGTGAAGCGTCGTGTCAGCGGATAGTTAGGCAGGG
>JAHFQD010000238.1 GCA_023266455.1 Candidatus Muproteobacteria bacterium | reverse complement strand
CTCGAGTCTGAAAACAGCCTACGCACGCTGGCCGACCGGGGTGTACGCCGTGTGGTATCCGATCAAAGACCGCTACAGCGTGGCGGAATTTTATCGAGCCTTGCGAGGTTCGGATTGGCGCAAGGTTTTAGCGAGTGAATTGCTGGTCTTCCCCGAAGACACCGCGTTTCGTCTCAACGGTTGCGGACTCGTCGTGATCAATCCGCCATGGGGGTTCGAGCGCACGTTTAGCGAGGCTTTATCGGACCTGAAACGCATTTTGATCGACGGCGATGGACCCGGTTTTTCGCTGGAATGGCTAAAAACTGAGACATCCCCCTAAGAGGGCGGACCAAAAAAAAGCCCCGTACGATAGACAACGTTGCCATCCAAATGTTTAAATAGCGACGTTGTTCCAGGACAGCGAAGGGTAGCTTGGATGTATGCAGAGCTAACCATCCGCAAGACCTTAAATACGACTAGTAATAGGTCGGGTAGTCGACTTCTACGCTTTAATTTCGACGCTTCAAATCCTCGGATACAGATTCCAATCTTCGGTTCCCGTTTTCGCGGGCACCGCGGTGAGGTTGTAATTTTGTCCAACGTAATTAGGAGCGATCGGTAAATGATGCAGTATTTAGCGGAACGGCGTGAGAATCGAAGGATCCCGGTAGCGTTCGACGCGGTGTTGAGCTATCGCCAACATACCCTCGTGTGTACCTTGCGCGATATCAGCATGGACGGCGCTTTTCTCAATACCTATCCAGACGAATTGCCCTATACCGACGCCCATGTCGAATTAGGTCTGACGTTCAACAAGAACGGCAACTACAAACATTGCCGCATCCCAGCCCGCATCCGTCGTATTTCCGAAGACGGCGCAGCGATTTCGTTCAGTGACGTCGGTATCGACGCTTACTCGAACTTGGTCAGCATCGTTTACCAATCATAAGTCTCTACGTTTTCGGTCTACCGAGTAGCGCAAGGCCGAGCAGGCTGACCGCCGCCGTTTCGATCCGTAAGATATTGGCTCCCAGCGCCACGCGCGTTGCCCCGTGCGTGCTCGCTTGAGCCACTTCATCTTCGGTAAATCCTCCTTCTGGGCCTATTAGAATCGTCAGGTCTTCACCCATTTTCGGTAGTACTCGATTTACCACCTCGCCGTCTGGATGCGCGATCCAAATCGCGCTGCCGCGGGCAACGACTTCTTCTATCGTCCTCGGCGTTCGTATCTCGGGAATATAGGCGCGTCGACTTTGTTTGCAGGCTTCGAGGCAGATTCGCCGTAAACGCTGCAACGCGTTTTCGCTGGGATCGACCACGCTGCGTTCACAGCGTAGCGGCGTGAAACTCGACATGCCGAGTTGCGTCGCCATGTCTAGCAAGACCGCCGCGCGATCGCCTTTGGGGAGCGCGCAGGCGAGATGAATCGTGGGTTTTGCGGGTGCGACCTGTTGTCGCTCCTTGATCGTCAAGATCAGTTCGACCTCGCGTCGGCTGCCGCCGGATTCCTGATACTGCGCGCGCGCTAGATTTCCGTGGCCGTCGAAAAGCTGCAACACGTCGCCGCGCTTTAAGCGGCGCGCGGCGATCGCGTGATGCGCCTCGTCTCCGCGCAAGCGCGCCGTCTCGCCGGCCGGCGGAATGCTCTCGCAATAAAACATCGGTTCGTTCATTTTTTTAGGCGCGTCGAATAGACGTCGTAGCGTACCAGTTTACCCGCGATGCTTACCGCGGGATTCGATCTCAACGGCGGTGCGTGATCGGGTCGCTTCACAACCACCCGATACGTCGCGACGCTTAATGCCGCGTCGAGTAACGCGTCGGCGTCGTGGTCTTCGCCGACGAGATCGCGTAACCATTGAAGTTCCTTGCGCACTGCCGCGGACGCACGCCGTTTCGGTGGAAACATGGGGTCTAGGTAAACCACTTCCGGCGGCGGTAAGGTCGGTAGCAATAAGCGCGCGTCTCCCCGCAGTAGTCGCACGCGATCCGCGAGATCGTGATCGCTCAGGAATCGACGCAGCCCGTCCTGTACCAACGCCGCCACGGCAGCGTGACGTTCGATGGCGGTGACGCGATAACCCATGAGCGCTAGACGCAGAGTATCTTGTGCAAGCCCCGCGGTGGCGTCGACGATGGATTCGGCTTTCCCAATGGCGCGCGCCAACGGTTGCCGGCGTGATAAACCCGCGGCGTTGAGCGTGGTAAAGTCGATGGACAGCGGCTTGAGTTTGGCGTTGCGTTGATCGCGCAATTCCAGACGTTCGCCAGTAGCGATCAGCAGAAAATCGTATCGGTCGTCGACCGACCGCGCGATTGGAAAATCCAGCGATTGCGCCAACGCGTCATCGCCATAAACGGCGATCGTCGCGCGAAACGGAGCGGAGAAAGACATGGGGCGCGTAGCTTAACACGCGCGAAACGTCGGTAACGAGAAGGCGCTCCCCTCTTGGAGGAGGGGAGCGGTGAGGAATGGCTACGGGAATGCCGGAATCGTCGGATCGCGTCCGCGCACGACGGCCTTATGGCGTTGTATCGTGTGCGTGATGTCTTCCATGCGATCTTTCGGCACGTCGAGCATCATTAAAATCTTGCCGCGTTTAAGATCTTTTTCGAACGGACGTAAATGTGTGTTCATGACGCTTGTCGCGATCATGCCCGCTGCCCAAATGCCCATGATGGCGCCCAGCAAGCTCATAATCAGTACGACGCCGAGTCCCATGACGAGTCCGGATGGAGGAAACATGAGGACGAACACCCCGGATGCCGCGCCAGTGACGCCGCCTGCGGTAAGGCCGACGCCTAAACCGTGAATCGCGTCGCTTTTCTGCAGCAAGGTCGCCTCTGGGAGATCGCCGAGAGAACGGCCCTCGCGGGCCATGAAGTGAATATGACGTTCTTCGATGCGCTCAAGCAGCAGCTCGTTAAAAACTTGGCGCGCGCGTTTCATATCGGGAAGAAGGAAATAAAGCCGTCGTCGCATGGGGGCCTCCTAATCTTGCGGACAAGGGTTCCATTTAACGTGCATTCACGCCGAGGGAAATGGCGTGTCGAACTCTCTAAGTATAGCCCCGCGACAGGAGTCCAACGCAACTATGTGGAATAAAGGACATTTCCTCAAATCGCTGAAAGGAATTAATTGAGGTCGTGTACGTAAAACGCCCAGCGGTAACACGACCGCGCGTCGTTAACGTCGGTAAATCGGAGTTGCGCCACATGCTTTCCCGGAATCAGCGGCCGCGCGGGGATGAACGAGATATCCGTCGCCATCGGAGCCGAGCGCGCCGTCGTAGTCCGCGCCTGCGGTGTGACATCGATGCCGTCCAATATCAGTTGCATAGTCGTCGCTTGTGCGTCGAGCGACGTTCCAATGACGATTCCTGTGGCATCGGCTAAGGAATTTTCCATCGGGGTGACGAGCCGAATTCCTGCGGTTGACGGCGTATCGCAAAAAGACGCGTCGCGCGCGCTCATACACCCCACGGACGACAACGCAAGCGGGCGGAATTTTCATCGACGAGTTCGACGCGTCTCGCGTTATTTTGGCTACTGCTTATGACGGCGCGTTCGACGTTTGGTTTTAAGTCCGTCGCCGAGTAATTACTTCGTTTCCTGAATTCGCCGTACCAAATCTTTTAATTTCTGATCGATCAGGAATTTATCGTATACAGGCTTCATTGCCGCTTGGAACGAGGATTTGTCGACGTCGATTATTTTCGCGCCGCCTTGTTCCACCGCCGCTCTGGCTTTCATTTCTTTCTCGTCCCACAGTTTGCGCATCTGCGGCACCGACGCTTTCGCGGCTTCGCGGACGATTTTTTGATCTTCCACCGACAAACTATCCCAGACTTTCTTCGACATCAGTACCATATCGGGAGCCATCGAAT
>JAHFQD010000014.1 GCA_023266455.1 Candidatus Muproteobacteria bacterium | reverse complement strand
TCACGATTCCGTTAGACCTCGCGGCGTTGATCTACACCTCCGGCAGTACGGGCAATCCCAAAGGGGTGATGCATACGCATCAGTCGATGGTCTTCGCCGCCGGCAGTTTGATCGAGTACCTGCGGTTATCGGCGGAACATCGCATCTTGTGCGTATTGCCGCTGGCGTTCGATTACGGTCTGTATCAATTATTAATGTCTGTGCATTTAGGCGCGACCCTGGTTGTGGAGCGCTCGTTCACTTATCCGGCGCAGGTTTTCCAGCGCATGGAGCAACAACAAGTCACCGTTTTCCCCGGCGTGCCGACGATATACGCCATGCTGCTGTCGATTCACGCGCGTAGCAAGCTTTGTTTTCCGTCCGTGACGCGCATCACCAACACGGCGGCGGCGCTGCCGGACGATCATGTACCGCGTCTACGCGAGATCTTCCCCGACGCGCTCATCTATAAAATGTACGGGCTGACCGAATGTAAGCGCGTGGCTTATCTCGAGCCCGAGCTCGTGGACCGCAAACCGGGTTCCGTCGGTAAGGCCATTCCCGGTACGGAAATATTCTTGCTATCGAACGAAGGCAAGCCGGTACCGCACGGCGAAGTCGGCGTGCTGCACGTGCGCGGGCCGCACGTTATGCTCGGTTATTGGAAACGCCCTGATCTCAGCGCCCACATGCTCAAGGCCGGCGATTTACCCGGCGAGCGCGTGCTGTGTACGCACGATTATTTCCGCATGGATAAAGAAGGTTTTCTTTATTTCATCGGCCGCAGCGACGACATCATCAAGACGCGCGGCGAGAAAGTAAGCCCGGTCGAAGTGGAAAACGTGCTGCATAAAATAAAAGGTATCCGTGAAGCTGCGGTCATCGGCATCCCCGACGAAGTGCTTGGCCAAGCCATTTGCGCCTACGTGGTGTTGGAACCGAACTCGACGCTCAACGAAAAACAAATCCGCGCGTTCTGCTTGACCGAACTCGAAAACTTCATGGTGCCGAAAACCGTGGTGGTCTGCGCCGATCTGCCGAAGACCACCACCGGCAAAGTCAGCAAAAAAGCCTTGGCGGAGCAGAAGCTCGCATGAGCAAGTCGCCGCTGTTTGAGGAATTGCTGGGACAGATAACGCTCGGTCTCAACACGCTCCCCGACAAACCCGAAGAAACGCCCGAGAGCACGTTGTGCGCGTTGTGGCATACCGCGGGGCAAGCACCGAAATCGGCGGAAGCCGCTTGCGATGCGACGTTGCCGGTGTTGGACGACGTCGGCGAAATCGCTCTGCGCGCGATGGTTGTTAAGCGCCTGTCCGGCGTGCCGTTGGCGCACATCAGCGGCCGGCAGCGTTTTATGGGTCTCGAAATGTTGGCGGGACCGGGAGCCTTGATCCCGCGTAAAGAAACCGAAATTCTCGCGCGCGGCGCCGTCGATGTGGCGGCGCAAGTCGCGAAAGAGCAGGGTGCGTTGACCGTGATCGACGTCTGCACCGGCTCCGGCAATATCGCGCTGTCGGTCGCGCACAATGTTCCGCAAGCGCGCGTTTTCGCCGCCGATATCAGCGACGCTGCCGTCGAACTCGCGCGCCGCAACGCGCGCCATCTCGGCCTCGATGCGCGCGTACAATTTTCTGTCGGCGACTTAATCGCGCCGTTCGACAATGAGACGTTCCACAATAAAGTCGACGTATTGACGTGTAATCCGCCGTATATCAACAGCGCTAAAGTGGAACACCTACCGAGCGAGATTTCCGCGCACGAACCCGTACTCGCGTTCGACGGCGGTCGTTTCGGCGTAGCGATTTTAATGCGCTTACTTCAAGACGCACCGCGCTTACTACGCCGCGGCGGTTGGCTCATCTCCGAAGTCGGTCTCGGCCAAGCACCGACGCTCGCCAAAATGATCGGCAAGAATCCTGCATTCAGCGCAGTACATACCCTACAAGACGAAACCGGCAACGAACGCACGATCGTGGCGCGTTGTTAAAGTGAGGTGGTTTTCGTCCATCTTTGTTTTATATTTAAGATGTGTAATCGATTCCGTTCGTTTTACTGATTTAAACATCTCATCGTGTGAAGCGGCGACAATGTGTGTCATTAGTCGATAGGGAGATCATAATGAAAGTACGTACTGACGAGGAAATTGAAAAGGTATTTCGCGAGATAGGATTGACGGAAAAAACATGGGGGCAACTACAAGTGCCACCTACTGATGATGAAAAGTGCGAATCGCACTCTCAGGTATTTATTCGGATCGAGTCAACGACTAAACCTTTACAGGACAAAACGGATGCCGACTTGGCATAGTCTTTTAAACGAAATTAAGGAACGTGGTTCTACCTTTGACGTTATTCGCCGGGAGCGACTTAAAACGCTTGCGAAGATAACGAAACGGAATGTGATCATTTATTATTCAGGTTGGCTTCAAAAACCGAAGATGCCCGGTGTTCAAGTAACCGATGCCGATAAAAATGGTTTCATGACCGTAATTCATGCACTTGATCGTAGTAAGGGATTAGACCTTATCCTTCATACACCTGGTGGCGAAACGGCAGCTACCGAGTCACTTGTTACTTATCTGCGTTCCATGTTTGGTTCCGATATACGAGCAATAGTACCCGAGCTCGCAATGTCCGCGGGTACGATGATCGCTTGCGCTTGCAAAACAATCATCATGGGTAAACATTCAAGTCTTGGTCCAATTGATCCTCAATTTGTAGGGATAGCGGCTCATGGAATTGTTGAGGAATTTAATCGTGCGTACCGTGAGATTAGGGAGGATCAAAGTAAAGCATTTGTCTGGCAGCCAATTATTGCCAAATATTCACCAACGCTAATTGGCGAGTGCGAGAAAGCAATTCAATGGTCTAACGAGATGGCGAAGGAGTGGTTGGTGAGTGGGATGTTAGCAGATCAGGAAGATTGTGCGGCGAAAGCGACTCGTATAGTGAGCGAATTAGGAGATCACGCACTAACAAAATCGCATGCTCGCCATTTATCACCTAGTCGGTGCAAGGAGATGGGTCTGAACATCGACATGCTAGAAGATAATCAACGTCTCCAAGATGCTGTGCTATCTGTTCATCACGCCTGCATGTTGACACTTGCTGGTACTGGGGCATTTAAAATAATTGAGAACCATAAAGGAGTGGCGTCGGTGTCGGTAGCGCAGCAAGTCCTTGTTCAAGGACCATCACAACTTCCAGTTGAATAGCGCTACGAAACAATCAAACTAAATTCTACGGATTAACGGCTGCGTCCGTATCATCTCATACGTTATTGTTCCATCCTCTATTTTGGAAGTTACCAGCAAGTTGTACACGGATGAGAGGTCCTATTGTCCCGTCCAAGACGTCATTGTCTAGCTTCATTAAGTGTGTAACCACACTTAAATTTTATTAGTTAGCCAATCAGCCCATCGAGCAACTCAAACGTTGGATACGGCTGTCCGGGCGAACCGAAGTGCCCATCGTTGCGAATAATTTGCGTGCCGCCGAGATGATCGAACATCAAACGTCCCTGCTTGTCGTCGCAACCATAGGGATCGTTGGTGGAGTTCACGAAATATAAATCCCGTACGTGTGTTTTGATTTTGTCCCAGTCATAGCGCTGTTGGAGAACCGGCTCGGGATCGGTATTGGGAAGGGTGGCGTAGCCGGCGACCAGTATCGCTTGCGCGACGACCACGTTGATATGTTGGAGGATGCTCAGTAAAAGCGCCGCGCCTCCCGAGTGGCCTACCAGCACGGTGCGCTCGTCGAAGATGTGATTCGATAACACTTTCGGTAGGAAGCTTTCTATCGGCTCCACGTTAATGTCGGGGTAATGCGGGATCGTAACGTCGTATCCCCTCGACTCTAATCGTTTCCCGAGCCACGCGTACCAGCAAACGTCTGGCCGTCCGCCGGTGCCGTGGAAAATGATGGCGTTTTTATTCATGCCGCCGATTGTAAAGTAAGTGCGGCGGCGGTTTTACGCTTCGTGCGGTTAAATAATCTTACGGATTAACTGGAGCACCCGTATCGTCCCATACGTTGTTGCTCCACGCGGGCGCTTCGTCGGCTTGTGGTGCGTACGGACCCCAGTAACCGCCATTGGGCCAGAATCCGCCCGTGGGCGCGCGGCGGAAGCGGTTGTTGCGGATGATGCCTTTCGTCGATTTGAAATTAGCGTCGTACCAGTAAACGGTGTAACCGCCGCCGTTAAACAAATTGTTTTCCACCAACACGTCGTGAATCGGGCCTTGATCCGCTTTGAGCAGGATGTTGGACGTCTGCGTGTGCGGATTTTCTAGACGGTTGTGCACGATCTTGATGCAGTACGAACCCGACGTCGTATCGCTGGTGTTGGGGATAACGCCGTTGATGCTGTCCGTGCCGAGGGTGCAGTTGCCATCCGTGGTTTGAATCACGTCGTTGTGGCAGCTCCCTTGTAGACAGAAGGGATCGTGTAAAAAGGAGTCGATGATCGCCACGCCGCCCCAGTTGGCGCGCGCGATGTCGCCCGATCCGTGCGCGTCGACGCGGATTAGCGTGTAGCTACCGTCGCCGATCAGCGAGATGCCGCCAGCGGAATTATCCTGGTGTTGTCCGTCGAGTTCGGTGTCCATCACGGTGAGGTGATACACATCGTCGACATAAATGGCGTTGGAATTCGAGACGCGGACGCGACTGTTTTTGACGACGACGTTCGACGCTTTAATGACGAGTCGGCAAGTGATGTCTTTAGAATCGATAACGGTGCCGGCCGTAGTGATGGTGCACGGTCCGGTATAAGGTGTCAGTGTCACCGGCGTACGCGTGTCGCCGCTGAGACCATGCGGGTAACCGGTGTTGTACTCAGCCGGGTAGTCGCCCGACACCGGCGTTGCGGCCGGTGTGGTCGCGCTGGCGCTATTGGATAACGCCGACATATTTCCCGCCGCATCGACGGCGCGTATTTGATAGGAATACGTCGTGCTCGCGTTAACCGTCGCGTCGCTATAACTGGCGCCCGTCGGTTGTCCCAATGCGGTCGAACTGCCGTCGCGAAATACCTGGTAGCGCGCGACCCCGACGTTATCGGTGCTCGCGGTCCACGCCAAATTTATCTGGCCTGAACTCGCCGCGGTCGCGGTGAGATTCGTCGGCGTCGAAGGGGCCACGGTGTCGCTGGCGTTATACGTAACGGTGATGGTCGCGGTTTTGCTGTTCGCCGCCGCGTCGCGCGCGGTAACGGTAATGATGTTGCTGCCCGATAGCAGCACGATGTTCGACACCGACCATGATGTAGTTCCCGTCGCATTACCGCTGCCGCCGCGGCTGTTCGACCAGGAAACTTGCGTCACGCCGACGTTATCTGAGGCGGTTCCGGAAACGTTTACGGTGGCGCTGGACGTGGTGTAACTACCGGAATTCGAAGGAGCGCTAATCGTGATGCTCGGCAGCGTGGCGTCGACCGCAGCAGTGGTCTTCGACGTGCTGGATGAAGTAGTGCTGGAGCCGTCACCTGAACTGCCGCTGCAAGCGGTCAGAACGAAAACAAAACAGGCGCACCAATAAAGACGGGTAGAATTGCGTGCTGGCATTGTAGTCACCCCACACCTGCAGCTTTAGCTGCTTCATAATTGTTCGACTATTGTGCTTGTCCAATACCCCCAAAGCGCTTGGACGATGACGAACGATTATCCTACCCCGACTACTGGCAACGAAAGGGTCCGGAATTCTTAGGCTAAGCTGGCGAGTCTCGCCGCTGGAAAATGGCTTGGCGCTGTCGCAACCGACAGTCGTGAGCCAGCGTCAGTGGATATAACGATTCGTCGAGGAGGATAGCGGTATACCGCACATTCGTTTTCCGTACGGATTTGCCAAGTGCGGGCTTCTGAGAGTTTCGCGGAACAAAAAAAGGGGCGGATCGCTCCGCCCCTTTTCTGCATACTTCAAAACCGACTTAGTTCTGAACGATGCCCGCAGCGATAACGACGCCGCCAGCCGGTTCATAATAGGTGGTCTTGGTGCCGACTTTACCCGACGCCGGGTCGGTGTACTTGTAGGTCACCCAACCGGATTTGCCGGCTTTGGCGTTGTCGATGATTTCCTTGCGGAACTTTTTGCCATCGACGTCGCCTTCGTTGTACTGGTTCGTGCCGACCACGTCTTTCTTGACGGGGTGAGCGATGATCGTGCCAGTCATGTCATAGGCGAACGCGAACAGCTCGCCTTGATGGAACGGACCATTCTTGGTGTTGAGCTCGGAGACCACTTTGTCTTTGCCTTCGGTCTTAAGAGCGGCGACAGCTTTCTTCACGATCGCTACGGCTTCTTCCTTGGACGGTGCGCTCGAAGCGGCCCAAACGGCCGGAGCGGCGGCGAACGAAACAACGAGTGCCCATTTCAAAAACTTTTTCATTCAAAATCCTCCAAAAATCCTTGTTGGTATATCCATGATTAACGAATCACTTCCCTTTTGCGCGCTCTTAGCTGACGCGTGCGGCGCGTATTCTATCCAAAAAAAATAAATTTCAACATTTGAAAATGTCACTTCGTCGGTTGATAGAAGACGTTCATCTGGCTTGCCAACCATGCGTCACGCTATTGCAACGATAAGCGCGCGAACAAATCAACGGAGTGAGAGTGAAGCGAAGTCGTCGATCAAACTACCGGAGTGTGTAGCCTCGGCTTTTCAAGCAAGCGCTCAACACGCGTCGATAGGCGGGCAGTTGCTCACCAGAAATTACAGAACCCGCGCTGGTATCGATACCGAGTTGGTTCCCCGCCTGGTGGTTGCATTCATTGCGATCGCTAATGTGTTGTTGCGCGTTTTGATTCTGCGACGGATAAACGAACGCCGGGTTCAGCAGGTTTTGCGTTGACAATTCATCGGCGTTCGCCTGTTGTTCGATGATCGTGCTGTTGTTGGCATTCCCTTGCAGCGGTTCCTCGATGATGGCGTCGCTCGGCGGCGGCGTAGCGACGACGTAGCCCTGTGGACTTTGAACGTAATACACATTATTCGCGTAGTAGTAAGGCGCGCCGCGCACCCATACGCGCGTGGGATACGGCGGTAAGGTATGGATCACAATGCCGATCGGCGGCGCCGCGACTACATAACGCACACCGTCGGGACGGTACCAAATGCCAGAAGAAAAATAGAATCGGGTATCGCGGTGTACGACCACTTCGTGCCGCGGCGGTAAGACTTGGACGACGCGGCCGGGTATCGGATAGTAGTGATCATGGTGGTGACGCGAATCTTTAAATTCGTCGCGCGATTCCCAGCGGCGATCGCCGTCTCCGTTATGCCGTCCGTGATCGTCCGCGAACGTCGCCGAGAAACTCAGCACGGTCACTATCGCTAATGCGAGACGCGCTGCGCCTGTCCTGTTCTGAAATCTTGTCATCGTTGTCCCTCACGTAGGCGAGATCTATCGCGGTGTAACGGCGACGTTCACGTGCATCTGGTTGCCCGGGTTGTACGGCATATTTGTGGTGAATTTCCAATTGTCGTACTCGTACGTTACGCGGTAACCCGTGGTGCGCGTTTCGAAGTTATCGACGGATTCGCAACGTT
Source organism: Candidatus Muproteobacteria bacterium (assembly GCA_023266455.1). GTDB lineage: Bacteria > Pseudomonadota > Gammaproteobacteria > Acidiferrobacterales > Sulfurifustaceae > JAHFQD01. The sequence goes on along the minus strand of JAHFQD010000014.1, from coordinate 5,386 downwards.
GCATCGGCGTGGTGCTCGTCGTCGGCGCGGCGTTTTGATTCGCCATCTTGTCGCCCGTCACCGCGCCAATGCCGGCGCCGGCGGCCGTGGCGGCGATCCTGCCGTTGCCTTTACCGACGCGGCTGCCGAGATATCCGCCGACGATGCTGCCGACGATGGCCCCGCCGTAATCGTGTTCCGGCGCGTGTGTCACTTGCTGATATTCGGTCCAGCATTTTTGCGTTGGATGGTTCACCGTTTCGTTAATCGGTGAAACGTTGATAACTCTCGCTGTCGCTTCGAAGGCGTTCGCGCCGGTGGCGGCGAGCATTAACAGCGGAATGAGCAAGGCGGATTTTTTCATCATGACGACAGCCTCTCCCGAAATGTTTATGGACTGAAAAATTAATCACGTCAGAGGGTTTAACGCGGGGGTGGCGGTTCGGTTGACCGATCGGTCGGCGCTCGTCGGCTGATCGGCGGCGCATTATTCGGCGAGGATGCGCTTTTTTTCGTGGTGCGGGCGAACGTGGTGTGTAAGCCCGGTTTCTTGATGAGCCACCGGCCGCGCCGACGTCGAACGACGACGTTTTGCAAAATATGGCTATTTATATCGATATTCGCCATGAACGCTTGCCACATCTGATCGGCGCGCCGGCGCGCATATCTGTCCGACGGTGAGCGATCCAAACGACGATCACCGTCGTCACCCAATCATCCAAGGAGCAGTAGCCATGAAAGGAAGCAAATTTTTCTCGATGGTCGTTTCCGGTATCTTGCTCGCCGCGTTGCACGGCGCTTTGGCGGCGGACATCAACACCACGAAAACCGGCGCGAAATTGATTCGCAATCCCGGCGGTACCGTCGTCTCCAACTTTACCTGCGATTCCTCCACGCATAGTTGTTCATGCCAAGGCAATACCGACTGTTTCGATCTTGGCAATTCGAAGTTGTGTAAAGACGGAACGATTAAAGAGGGCAATCAACCGCAGCAACTGGTGTGCGACTTTAAATTCTAATGAAGTCGGTGCGACGTCCATGTGGGCGCGGACATCTCGTTATCGCACAGCGGGTTATGGAATTGCAATCTATGGGATGCCGAAGTCATTATTGCAGATTCAATTCGCCCAGTTGTGTCACGTTCATCGATTCGATCGGTTGGTCCAAAATCGGTACGACGAAAATGCCGCGAGTAATTCCGTTCGCGCGCAATTTTTGCACGATGACTTCCATCGTATTCCGGATAACCCGTACTTGAGTTTTGTTTTGATTGCGCGGCGTACCGCCTTGGCCGACGATGACGAAATCCGGTCGTTTGGTTCGATCGATCAACTCAATCGTCGCTTGTACAGAGTCTCTTAATGGATCGTCTCCCATTGCGTCGACGGTGATGGGAAGTTCCAAGTACTCCACAACGACCACGTTCTCGTCCTTACTGAATTTAATACCCACGGTGCAGTTGATGACGTTGTCCGGGAACGACGTAGTGAATTTATCTTGAATCTCGTGCGGATATATTTGTACGCCGCGTTTAATCAGATCGTCCGTGCGCGTTATGTTGTTTACGATTAAATCATCTTGAAACACGATGGCGTCGTGCGTATCGCGGTAACGGCCGCGTAGATCGGTATGAAGATCGCTTTGGTACGCTTGTGCGTCTTTGGCGGTGGCGAAGCGGTATTCTGAAGAGATAGGCGTTTTACGAATCAAGAGCGCGCCGCCGTTGCCGGGCGCCAGCATTACCGGGCGACCTTCCTCGTCGATCAGTTCGAAGTCGATTCCCGGTACCGCCACCCCCAATGCGCCGCGCGGTAAATTCATTCCGGCGGGATGGACGAACATCGGACCTTCTTCGGTCGCGGCATAGCCGTTGCGGATTTCCACACCTTCGAAAGTGGCGACGCCTTCTAATTCAATGGGCAACGTCGTGGCGCGATAGAAGTCTTCTATCGTTCGTTCCCCCAGAACCTCGGCGGTGGAAATCGCATGGCGTAAAAACGGCAGTTTTACGCCGTTTCGTACGAGATATTTGTTGAAACGACGATAGAGCGGCGGTACGCCGGCGAGCACGGTGATTCGCGCGTGTTCAAGCGTGCCGATGGTAAGCGCGTCGTCCTGTTTTTCGGCCGACGGAAATTTGGCGAAGACAAACTCGGCGCCCGCTATGGCCACGACACCCAGACCTCTAAAAGGGTACATCCAGCCGAGCGGCGCGGTGCAAAATACGCGATCGACTTCATCGTCTTCTTTTCCGCGCGGCGCTAAATACTCAAGCTTGCCGTTATATTTCCTAGCGGTCGCCGCGCCATGCACCCCCCACCACACGTTACTGGTGATGTAACTGCCGAGTCCATAGGAGTGCGGTATCAAGGATTCTTTGAGTACGCCCGAACTGCCCGACGTCATCATGCTCAAGGCGATCTGACCTTTTCGAACGCGTCGAATCGGTAGTTCTACGTCCGGCGATCTTTCGGCTAAGGTCGTCAACGGATAAACGTCCGGGTGGTTGCCGTCGGTGATGGTGTCGAGCAATTCCTGTTTAGCGCCGAACGCCAGTTTGTTGCCGTGCACGTCGCGTTCGATTACAAAAATTTTAAACGGTTTCGCGAATCGGCCGGTGATTTGCGATCGAATACGCATCGTTTGTTCCAACAATTCCGCCGTCGTGACCACCGCGTCGACGTCGATGAACGCCAATCTTTCCACGAGACCTTTATCGCCATAGGTAATGCACAGCGGCGACACGATACAGCCTTCCGCGAGCGCCGCTTCGCGTGCGAATAAATGTTCCGGCGCCAAACCGCGTATGGCGATGCGCGAACCCTCGCTAAGGCCGAAGCTGCGGAACACATAACGGATGCGATTCGCTTCTTGGTCTGCTTGGGCGTAGGTATAACTTTCCGCTCCCTCGGGATGAGGGCGGTTGGTCATGGTGATGAACGTTCTGTCGCGGGTGCGTGGATCGTGAGCGCGTGTTCGCAGGATCGATGCAAAGTTGATATGCGACGCGTGTTTGTCCAGGTATTCCAGGAAGCGCGACGCTTCTTGACACAACTCTTCGTATTCGCCGGGCACATAGCGACCTAGCCGGCGCATGGCGGAAGCGATCCTGTCGCCTACCGATAACGTTTTATTGACGAGCATGGCGGCTTCGCCGTCGTCGACGTGTTCAGGAACGCTCGCTAGCGCTTTGGCAGTAACGCTGCGTGCGATTTCTAACGTCATCGGTTTCGATTTCGGCAATATCGGCTTCGCAAAGAGCGCTTCTGTATCGCCCAGCGATCCTGCGCCGATCGTATTTACGAGCACGTGCTCTGGATGTTGATCGCGAAATTCAACGAGCAGATCGCGCAGATAGATCGCGTACTCGTGTCCGTTCATGCTGTAGATCGGATCGCCTTTGCGGTCGCGCAGCCAGGGAATTTGTTTACCGTCGTCGGCTTCCACGGTGACGATTTTTGGAATGCTTGTCAGCATGACGATCTGGTTTGCGTCGATATCTATCCGTCTCGGGTAAGCCGAGCGTTTATTCGTTCGGAAAAGTCGATTCGTCGCGACGCGCGAGCGCACTAACAGATCGTTTTCCGATAACAATGAAATGGTGGTGCTGAAGGCGTCGCGCGGTGTCATCTTGACGACGGGAGCGACCATCAAACAAAAACTCTGTCGCATGGCGTCGCGGATTTCATCGGCGGTGTAACCTAACGCTTGCATGCAGCGCCGCACTTCGTTTATGACGCCGGTATAGATCGTGCCGCCCCAGCTAATCGCGAGCGTATTGGTGCGCATATTTCTTTTTAGGATCGCCGGCGGGAGTTTTTCGCCGGTCACACGTCCATCGGCGTCGACGTTGATTCCATCGCGAGAGATTTTTCTACCGAACAGTTGCCAAGCGATGTATTTCGCCCGTTCCGGCGCGTAGCGCTCGATGTCGCGATTAAGTTTTTGCGCTTCTACCAGCGCGTAGGTGAAGTATTCCAGCGGTTCCTGCAGATAAACGACGCGTACATTTTTGGGGATATGTTGGAAAACTTCCTCGTCGAGAATGCGGCTGTATTTTGATAGCTGCGAAGGATTGTTCGCGGTGTTGCCAACGAAAACCACGACGGTGTTTTCATCGAACTGTTCAGGCCCGAAAGAATCCGCGCTGACCAGCTGGCGACCGGTTGGATCGGCCGGGTCGCGTTCGTAAAACTGCAGACGGTTGAGCCGCGCGATCCGTGTTTCCACTGCCGGTTTGTCGAAATCGAAAACGACGCCTTCGCTACGTTGTAAAGATTCAATCGCCCACTCGCGATTATCAGGATGTAGATGAGGTGCTCTTTCTAAAAGGCAGTGGATCCTCCCCCACAGCACGACCTGCGCGGCATGGTAACCAGGAAGATTGGGCAGCCATGCCCGCACCCGAAGGTTTATGTTGTCCAGAAGACTTTGTGGTTTCGTCGGTTTTAATCGGTGAGGAAAAGGATGGTCATAAGTGAGCCGTTGCAGTTTCTTCACCCAAGGTGCGGGGACGGGAGTGAGGCGCGCTGGCGCTGTGTCTAGGGCCATGTTGGCGAGCAACTGCTTGGCATCGGCGGTAACTTCTGGCGGAACGACGTTGCTCTCGTCGTCTTGCGGTTCTTCATCGCGCGCGCCATCACCGCCGTCAGACGGCGATTCGTCGTTGCCATAGGGAGGTTTACCGCCGCCTTGACCGCCGGTGGGGTGGCGTGACACGGGTTCCGACCCGGCCGAGTTTGAATAGAAAACCCTATCCTCTACGCCACGGGTTGCCGACGGGTCGAATCCCGATGTCGGTTCCTCGTAGGGTTTTCCTTTTCTATCCATGTTGGCCTGCGGCGATTTCACTACCTGTGCAGGAGAGACGACGAGGCGGCTGGGGTTGTGAATGCGTTGCATAATTCGGCCGTGGTTGCGGCGGGGAGAAGCCGGCGTTGCGAGTCGTCGTCCGCTTCGTGCAGGAATTTCGATCGATTCTTCCTCTTCAATCGGATCGTGCAATAAGGTATCGGTGTCGTATCGCATGCGCCCAGCGCCGGCCGACATGCGCGTACCCGAATCGAACGGCCGCGGCGACGTCGGCAGTTGGCGACCAACACCTATGTCGTCCGGCGGCGGATCATCCCGGTTCTCGACCACGGTACGGTTGGGATTTTCTTCTTGCGAGAAAGTGCGCTCGTTACTCCATTCCTGTCGCAAGTCCGAGAGACGTTCGTCCGCGTCGAACATGCGCGCGCGCGTTTCGGCGACGTCGCGTTCGACGATGTCATCGCCGGCACGGCCGTCGCGTTTTAGACGTTGTAACCGTTGACTGGCGTTCCGGTATTGACGGCGCGTTTGATCGCGTTGCGCATACGCTTCCACAATGTCGCGATGCAACTGTCTCTGGGTCTCGACATACGCT
>JAHFQD010000237.1 GCA_023266455.1 Candidatus Muproteobacteria bacterium | reverse complement strand
CGCCGGTGACGATTAGTTTGCCGTGCGTGGCGTCGTTAGTTTCGAAAATACCGAGGCCCGACGGCGTCCACGGCCGAATGCAATAACGCTTCGGCTGTTGCAGCCAACCACGCTCCTGGGCTTTGCGATATTTGTCAGGGAAGATTCGCGCCGCGGTTTCTTCGACCGCTTGCCCCAAAGCGGCGAGATACATCGGATCGAGATTATCCGGATTGGCGCCGAGGAATCCGTGCCCCGAACTGAGATAAATGACGTCATTGCCGTCGGCGTCGACGCCGGGAATCACGTTGGCGCCTTCGGCCGATTCGCGCGCGGCGTAGCCGTCGCGAGAAATCTTGAGCGGGCAATCCAAAGCTGGCGCGGTGTTCGGCAGCGTCAACCACATGCCGACGACTGCCGCCATTTTGTTGTGCGTGTGCGAGCCTTTCAACAGTTCGTTGCCAAACGCGCCGGGCGACACGACATAGTGATCCGCGCGCACGTCCTCGTCGCCGATGCGCAACCCGCGCACAACACCGCTCTCATCCTTCACGATTTGCGAAACGCGCGTACGCCAATGAAACCGCGCACCGTTGGCGACAAGATACGCGATGAGCTTGTGCGAAAACTTATGGACGTTGACCGAGAACCCGACCACTTCCAGCGCGCCGATTATTTCTTGCGCCTGCACGGCCGGCGCGAGACTGGGCAAACGCTCCTGCAATTCGTGCAACGGTAATCCGCGCAACACCGCGCCGATTTGCTGTTCTCTCTGCACCGCGTTCTGAAAGCGTTCAACGTTCTGATACACCCGCACCAAGCGATCGTGAAAACCGACGTCGGCGAACAACGCCGGCGTTTGCGTCATCATTTCGCGCCACAACGGATAACTCTCTTTATTAAACGAGATGATGTCGGCGTCGAACTGGCGCGCCAGCCACAGCGGCGTGGCTTCGAACTCGCCGATCCAGGTCGCGTCGATCGCGCTCAAACTCTCCGGACGGCAACACAGCCAACCGTCGCGCGACACGTCGCGTTGAAACTGGGTGTTGGTGCTTTCATCGACGGCTAAACCGCGAAAGTGGTGATGCCGCGTTTCGTTGAGTGAAAAAATACGCGCATCGTCGCCACCGAAGGTGCAACTGCTCGGCGGCTCCGACGTCTCCGCCAGGGGATCGGCACCGAGATCGTAGATATCTAAACGATAACCTTGGCGACTCAAGTAATAGGCCGTGACGAGATTGACGATGCCGGCACCAACCAAAATTACTTGCCCTGAGTGCGCGGGCGTTTTCGTCGTCAGGGAGGGCAACAGCGGACGGCCGATTCGAGTATCCAACAAGCCAGTGCTGATCTGTTCGGTTAATAAAAATGCGTCGACCACGGCCGACGCATTCAGACCATAGCGCTTCACCCCGGCGCGAATCGCCGATTCAGCGCCATACTGTTCGCCGAGCTGAATCAACACCGGCGTAACGCCGCGCGGCATGCTCTTGCGCCACGCCGCCAATAACGACTCGTCGTCGAACGAACGCCGGCAGATCAACACTTCGGGTCGCAACTGCACCAGCGCCGCGCGCAACGCACTCGCCGCTTTCGCGCCGAGGTCCGGTCGATAACTGATATTGCTGCCGAGCAGAAGATTTTCTTCTTCGGTCGATAATTTGAAGTCCACCAAAATTTTCATGTGTAACGTCCTTGCTCCAAACTATGCCGCGCGGCGAACCGCCGGCTGTTCGGCTTTATGCGCGAACACCATCAGCGCGACGCCGATCACCACCAGCGCCGATCCAAAATACGCCGTCGACGACGGCCGTTCCGCCAACCACAGCACGCCGATCAAGACGCCGATCGGCACGCGCAAATACGCCTGGCTCGTAGTGCCGACCGACCCGAGCGTACCGAGCAAGCGGAAGAAAATAATGAACGCCAACGCAGTGCAGAACACCGACAACAGTCCGAGCGCCACTAATGATTCGCTCGATGGCGTGAGCGTCCACGGCCGGTCGAATAGCAAACTCAACGGCACCAACACCACGGCACCCGAGATCAGCGAACCGGCGGCGGGTACGATCGGTGGCAGTCCTTTGAAATGACGACCGAACACGGCGGCGACGGCGTAACACAGCGTCGCGATCACAATCGCGCTTTGCGCCCACACCGCTTGATTGAAACCGCGCAGCGCGTCGACGCCGATCATTAAAACGATACCGGCCAAGCCCGCGAGCACGCCTAACAATTTGCGCGGCGTCGCAGCTTCGTGGCGCGTGACAAGCCACGTAATCAGGAAGGTAAAAATCGGCGGCGCCGCGTTGATAATCGTGGCCACGCCGGCGTCGATGGTTTGCTCGGCCCACGCGATGAGCGTGAACGGCAACACGCTGTTCACCAGCGCCTGAAACGCGAACAAGCGCCAGTAACGCGTCCCGCTCGGGAAACGCACGCCTTGCAGGCGCATGAGCACGAGTAGCAACGAAGCGGCGATCACCGTGCGCGCCGCCATCAGCGTCAGCGGCGGGATGGTGGCGACGCCGACTTTAATAAAGGCGTAGGAAGACCCCCACAGCGTGGCTAATACGAACAACAGAAAATAATCGGTCAATAAATTCTTCGACGGCGTACTCGTCATTCTTTACTCCTGTAGGGCGTTCGCGTGCGCCGATTCGCGGCGACGCATCGTCGGTAAAAAATTGCTCATCGCCGGCACCGACACGAAGCGACAACGTCGCGTGATGCTTTCCAAACCGGGCCATGGCGCGCAGGACAACGCCGCGCTCGGCGCGCGGCAGGCTTCGAGCAGCGCGTCGGCGTAGCGATCGACCAAGGTTTCAATTTCAGTCGTGTTAAACACGCCGCGGCGACATTGCAGCTCGCCGCCGACGCCGTCGGCATATTCGCGCAACATCAACAGCAAGTCGTATTTGAGGTCATAACCCCAATCACGCCAAGATCTTTCCCGACTATCGAGGCGAACTTGCGGCTGGGGTTGATAATTGATCGACAGCCCCGTCAACGGAAAACGATCGGGGTCGAGCGCGACGCCGAGATCCGATACCAAGCGATCGTATTGATACGCTTGGTGCGTCGCTGCCGCCGGCGCCTGACGGCGCAGACCGTGAATCATATCGGCGAAGCTCGTTCCCGGACTCAATCGATTGCGCACCGTGACCAAGGAAATAAAATTACCGATGACATCGGCGGTGTCCGGATGCTCGCGCCCTGCGGCCGGCGTCGCCAGCACCAAATCATCGGTAGCGCATAAACGATGGCAACAATAAAAAAACCCGGCAAGCAAAACGATGAACAACGTCGTCTGTTGTTGACGCGCGCATTCGCGCGCCGCGGCGACCACGTCGTCCGGCAGTGCGAAACGCAGCGCCAGGCAACGCGCGTCGTCCGCGGCCGAGGCAGCGATATACGGACGCCGATACGGCCGCGCATAAATCTCGGCCCAATATCGGCGATTCTCGTCTAATTCGTTGGCCGCGATTTGCCACTGCCATTCGGCGTAATCGCGGTAGCGAATCGGCAACACTTTCAATAACGGTTCGCGGTGTTCGAGCATCGCATTCAAAACTTCAAGCAGCTCGCTGCGCAGCAAGCCTTGGCTGCGGCCATCGCTAGCAAGATGATGAATATTCCATAATAAAATTTTTCGTTCGGGCGCCAGCTGCACCAACGTGGCGCGGAATAACGGCGCGGTGTGGATATCGATTACACGCGCGCCTTCCTCAGCACGCAGAGTATCCAAATGCGTTTGTTGCGCCGCCGGTGTCAACGCCGTCCAGTCGATTTCCGCGACGGCGATGTCGTCGAGCGCGGCATATTCCTGCCACAGTTCTCCCGCTTGTTCGACGAAACGTAAACGTAAACTCTCATGGCGCCGCGCGATGCGATGTAAC
>JAHFQD010000236.1 GCA_023266455.1 Candidatus Muproteobacteria bacterium | reverse complement strand
TCTGCTGTCGGCGCTACAAGCGGCGCTACAAGGATTGATTCGTGCCAAGACGACGACCGACTCGTCCAAGCCGACGCCGGCGACACCACCTCCCGCCAGTGCGCCAATGCCCGCGCCGGTAAAAATCGAAAAAGTCCGCGGCAAAGAATTAACGATTATCTTCGAAAGCCGACGCTGCATTCATTCGCGCCACTGCGTGCTCGACGCGCCCACTGTTTTCAAAGCGAATACGCCGGGCGAGTGGATAACGCCCGATGCGATGTCGACGGAAGCGCTGATTGGCGTCGCGCACAACTGCCCCTCCGGCGCGATCCACTACCAACGCCACGACGGCGGCCCCGAAGAAGCCGCGCCTCTGGTCAACCAACTCCGCCTCCGCGAAAACGGCCCCTACGCGCTACACGCGCCGCTGAAAATCGCCAGCCGCGAAGACGGCTACCGCGCGACGCTGTGCCGCTGCGGTCAGTCGAAAAACAAACCGTGGTGCGATGGCTCGCATGTTTCCGCTGGCTTCAGCGCGAGCGGCGAACCCAAAAGCGGAAACGTCGAACCGCTGACCGTACGCGACGGCCCGCTCGAAGTAACTCCACTAAAGAATAGGCCCCTACAAATCCGCGGCAACCTGGAAATCTGCGCCGGCACCGGTCGCACGGTTGCTCGCATCACCGAAGCGCGTTTGTGTCGTTGTGGGCAATCGAAGAACAAACCTTTTTGCGATCTTTCGCATGTGGCGGCGGGGTTTGTGGCGGACGGCAAATAGAAGCGTCCACCCGAAAGAGATATGAAATAGAAGTGACCGCGTAAAAAACTAATTAGAACAGAACGAGAAATTAGATCGGATCGAATTCAATAGAACTACCTTCCGGCACTTCTACCTTAGCAACGTCTCGCAAAACATAGGCTTCCTTTTCCAACGGCCGCGGATCGCGACGAAGCAACCATTCCTTAAAAACATCAACGCTGAATCGCGAGCCATCCGGTCGAATAACCGTCGCGTGAAGTAATTTTCCGACAGGCAGAGCGGTGACTCGATCGATTACGACTGCCGTACCACGACCAGTAATTTCGAACCGCTCTTCAATCTCAAAACGCAACGGGCTCATTCCAACGCTCACCGGATGTTTAACTTCTTTGCGTTTGTCGCCACGACTCCCTACGACAACTCTCCATGCTTCTAATTTGCGCTTATAAGACATCGAAGCATTCGCCGGACTAGTGGATGGAAGACGTTTGTAGACAATCGATTCTTCCTCAAGAAAGGGAAAAACGTACTTCCGATAGTACTCCTCTGCTTTCGCACCATTGAAAAAGACCTGCGTTACCTTTCGATGATTCGAAAAGAACGATGCAAAGTTGTTTGATACCAAGGTGGCATTCTGGATATCTGAATCCAAACTAGTAGGACGCACACATGATTCGAGTACATCCCAAAGCGCAATTCCAACGGAGCGTAGAACTTGTATTCGTTCTTTGTACGGTAGAGCGGGCTTAGCACCTACTAACTCGCCAAGAATAGGCCAGAACGAATTGCGAGGATGCGCGTAGTACTGCCCCACGCGAAGAGATTCTTTCCCGGGCATAGTTCCGAGGATAAGAATCCTCGCATTGGCGTCTTCGACAGGTTCAAAGCAGTTCACGTGCGTCATTGCCTTTTATCCTCCACATTAACTGGCTTATGGAAAATGGATCAAGGATTCGCGCTGGCGAATTTAGCGCCCGTTTGAACGTAGACTAAGACTGCTTGTGAATACAAATAATAGAGCTAGCGCAAAAAAGAATCCAAATAGCGCAAGCGCTGCAGCACCAACATACACACCAACAGGTTCACCAAATGCGCTAAATAAAAACACCACAACATCAAACATCGGATGCATAAACCACGGCCACTTCACATTTCTAACAGCGATGTAAGCCCCTAGAAGTAAATACAATCCAAACGGAAAAGCGAGAAACACACTGAAAGCCCGCAAGGCTGTTGAATTCATCAATGCGTAGCCCTTGTTTATGGCGTCTTTTTAAAAAGTAACTTCAAATCGTGCGCCATGTCGTCGGCCGTGATCCTGTCTTTAAATAACAGCCGCAATTTACCGTTCGCATCGTTCACGAAAACCGTATCCGAATGCTGAATATTTTCTCCGTTACCCGGCATCGCAATTACGCGGTAGGCCCGCGCAACAGCGGCGAGTTCCGCTTCAGTGCCGGTTAGGCCGATGAAAGAGGAATGAAATTTCGGGACGAAGCCGGCGAGTTGCGACGGGGTGTCGCGCTTGGGATCGACGGTGACGAATAAGACTTGTACGCGTCCGGCGTCGTTGCCTAAGAGATTCATCGCTTGCGCTAAGCGCGTGAGCGTCGGCGAGCAGATGTCGGGACAATAGGAAAAACCGAAGAAGATAACGACAACGCGACCGCGCAGATCGGCGGTTTTCAGGCGCTGGCCGGTGTGCGCGGTTAATTCGAAATCGCCGCCCCAATCGACGCCGGTGATGTCGGTGCCTTTGTAATTTTGCGGCGTGCAGGCAATCAGCGATAACAACGCCAACGCGTAAGACCAACGACGTATTGTTAGTACAGCGCGGATTGCAGCGCTCCGTGGATGACCGCGCCGTAGTGGTCGATCAACAGCAACGCGAACAGCCACATGAGGTATTGGATCGAGTAACGGAAAGTCTTATGCGCCAAGACTTGCGAGTAGGATCGATACAAACGCCAGGCGTAGTACAGAAAGCCGAAATTCAGCAACATCGCACCGATCATGTACAACCAGCCACTCATGTGCGTGGCGAACGGCATCAGCGTCGCCGCCGTCAGCGCGATGGTGTACAAGAAAATATGCAGCTGGGTGTACTTCGCGCCGTGCGTCACCGGCAGCATCGGAATGCCGGCTTTGGAATATTCTTTCTCGCGGTACAGCGCTAGCGCCCAGAAGTGCGGCGGCGTCCATAAGAAAATAATTAAGAACAACAACAGCGCGTCGGCGGACACTTCGCCGCGGATCGCGACCCAACCGAGCACCGGCGGCGCGGCGCCGGCAGCGCCGCCGATCACGATGTTCTGCGGCGTCGCGTGCTTGAGATAAACCGTGTAAATCACGGCGTAGCCGATGAGCGAAGTGAAGGTCAACGCGGCGCACAGGAAATTTACGCCAAGCGCCAGGATCAGCATCGACGCCGTTCCCAAGAGCAACGCGAAAGTCAGCGCTTGAATCGAAGTCAACGTACCGGTCGGCAACGGCCGCGCGCGCGTGCGCGCCATTTCAGCGTCGAACTTTTGATCCAACACGTGGTTAATCGCCGCCGCCGAGGCCGCGGCGAGTGCGATGCCGAGCGTACCGAATACGAACGCGCCCCAAGGCAATCCGAGCGGCGTCGACAAGAACATGCCGACGATGGCGGTGAAAACGATCAAAGCCACCACGCGCGGTTTCGTGAGCGCATAGTATTCGCGCGCCACGGCGAAAAAACGGGCGCCGCGAGGTTCGGCGGATAAAATGGAAGATTCTGATTTCACGGCTGAGGTCGGACCCAAAAAGGCGTCATAGTTTACGCGGCGGCTTCAGCACATGGTAGAGGGTCACTAATCCGGCCAGCAGCAACGCCGCCATGGCGTTGTGCCCAACCGCGAGAATCAGCGGCAAATGCGTCAACGCCTCGGCGATTCCCAGGGCCATTTGCGCGATGAGGATCAGCAGCACCAGTGCGCCGTAACGGCGCAAACTCTGTTCGCGCCCGACCCGGACGATGTGCGCCGCGAGCCAGCCGACGTACAACGCCACCATCAGCGCGCCGAGACGATGGCCGACATGGATCGCCGTGGTCGCCGACAAGGGCAGTAAGCGCGCTTCGTAGTCGAGACCGACATCGCGCCATAGGATGAACCCGTCGAGGAA
>JAHFQD010000235.1 GCA_023266455.1 Candidatus Muproteobacteria bacterium | reverse complement strand
TTCGATGGACTTTCGAATTCTTCGAGTTGCACCAAAAAACATTTTTCGCACACGTAAGCGTGCAGCGGATAAAACGGTTCCATCTTGTGCAGATTTTCCGCGCGCACGAACGCGTTCGACAGCGGCGACATACCCAAGTCGACGAACGAGTGCCGCAACGGCGCCTCGCAATAGCGGCACTTCGCGTGATGAATGCCTTGCTGCTTCACGGCTTGGTTCATGTGCTCGATAAACGTTGATAACGCTCTAATTGCGCCAGCGTGGTGTCGCGCATATTAGCGCCATTTTGATACGCCTTATACCATTCCACCGTCCACTCCAGCGCTGTGGTCACCGCGAGTTTCGGCGCCCACTGCAACGACTGGCGCGCCTTGCCGCTGTTGAGTTTCAGATAGCGCGCCTCATGCGGGTGCGTGCGATCGTCGGTGGTCCAATTCGCGCCCTGCCCCCAAAGCCGAGTGACGGTGTCCACCACCCACGACACCGGTTTGGCGTCTTCTTCGTTGGGACCGAAATTCCAGGCGTCGGCGAATTTATCGGCGTCGCCGCAAAGTTTCTCTGCCAGCAAGAGATAACCGGCGAGCGGATCGAGCACGTGTTGCCACGGCCGTATGGAATGCGGATTACGAATGATCACCGGCTTGTTTTGCATCAACGGATTGACGACGTCGGGAATCAACCGATCCGCCGCCCAATCGCCGCCGCCGATGACGTTGCCGGCGCGCGCGCTGGCAACGGCGACGCGCTGGCTCGCCAGGAACGAGCGCCGATACGCCATCGTCACTAATTCCGTGCAACCCTTACTGCTCGAATAGGGATCGGATCCGCCCATCGGATCTTGTTCGCGGTAACCGGCTGCTTGTTCTTTGTTGTCGTAGCATTTGTCGCTGGTCACGACGACGATCGCTTTCACACCGTCGGCGGCGCGCGCCGCTTCGAGCACATTGACCGTGCCCATGACATTGGTCGAATACGTCCCGATCGGATCCGCATACGAGGCACGTACCAGCGACTGCGCCGCCATGTGGATCACGATATCCGGGCGCTGCGCCGTCATCGCGCTTTGCAGCGGACGAAGATCGCGAATATCGCCCGTCAGCGATCGAACCGCCTGTGCCACCTGTGACAGCGTAAATAAATTCGGTTCGCTGGGCGGCGCCAGCGCGTAGCCGGTTACATCCGCGCCGAGACGCTGTAACCAAAGCGCGAGCCACGCGCCTTTAAAACCGGTGTGCCCGGTAAGGAAAACGCGTTTCCCCGTCCAGAATGTGGAATCGATAGCCATATTTTGTAGATACCTTATCCGATTTCCCTATCGCGTGTGAACGGTCACGAACGAGACGGTGTGGATGGAGGTCGGAAGGGACAACAGAAAAAACGCGATGGTAATAACAGCCTATTCGTCCTTGAACACTCCCTGTTTTAACGCGCAACTTTCTTGAATGGCAATTCCAAGACGCGTTTCTTTTGCAACATCTCGGCGCAAGCTTCAGCCGTTGCCGGCTTCGAGAAATAAAATCCTTGGATAGCGTCGCACCCGTAGGACGCCAGCAGATGAAGTTGCTCTTCCGTTTCCACACCTTCGGCGATGATTTTCAACCCGAGTTTATGGGCCATGTCGATGATCGCTTCGACGATGGTCTTGTCGCCGCTTTGCGTTAAATCGTAAACGAACGAGCGGTCGAGTTTGATCCAATCCGCGGGGAAACGCTTGAGATAGGCCAGGTTCGAATAGCCGGTGCCGAAGTCGTCGATGTTGATGCCGATGCCGAGCTCTTTGAAGCGCGTCAGGATGCGGATGGTGTTTTCCGGATCTTTCATCGACAAGCTTTCGGTCACTTCGAATTGCAAATACTTCGCCGGCAATCCGCTCTCGGCTAATACATTGAGAATCGTGGATTCGAAATTCGGCTGCAGAAATTGATGCAGCGAAAGATTGACCGAAACGTATACCTGCGGCAGCCCGGCTCGATGCCACGCGAGCAGTTGCGCGCAGGCGGTTCGCATCACCCACTCGCCGATCTGGCTGATCAAGCCGGTTTCCTCCGCCACGCGGATGAAGCGGCTCGGCAATAGCAATCCGAACTCCGGGTGCTGCCATCGAACCAGCGCCTCAAAACCGGCGATTCGACCGGTATTCAAATTAACCACCGGTTGATAGCGCACAGCAAATTCTTGCCGCTCCAGCGCGCGGCGAAGCTGGGACTCCATCAACAATCGTTCGTCGACGCGCACTTGTAGGTCGGCCGTGTAATGTTGAATGCGGTTTCGTCCTTGTTCCTTCGCTTGGTACATCGCGGCGTCGGCGCGCTTGATCAACGTGGCCGAGTCTTCGCCATCTTTGGGATAAACGCTATAACCGATGCTGCAGGTAATCGACACTTCGCGGCCGTCGAGCACGATGGGATGCGACACTTCGGCGATGATGCGGTCGATCATCTTAAGCACCGCTTCGTTGTCCGTCGTGTTTCGCACCAACATAATGAATTCGTCGCCGCCTAAACGCGCCAGCGTATCGCTCTTACGAATACACGCCGAGATGCGTCGAGAAACGGTGACTAGCAATCGATCGCCGGCTTCATGACCCAAGCTGTCGTTGACGACTTTGAAATGATCGAGATCGATGAATACCACTAACAGCTGTTGCTGTTGACGCTGCGCCAAGGTGAGGGCATCGGTCAAGCGATCCATCAATAACGCGCGATTCGGCAAACCCGTCAGCGCGTCGTATAACGCTTGTTTGCGCAATTGTTCGGCGAAATGTTTGTGCGGCGTGATGTCGTGCACGACCGCCTGGATCGCGTTGCGCCCGCGATAATGAAACAACCCGCGGCTGACTTCGACGTCGAGCAGCGAGCCGTCCAGACGTTTTATCTTCTCTTCCACAGCGCCGAGATTCTGGTGACCATCGAGCAGCTTCTGCATTCGCTCCGCAACCAGCACGGTGTAGTCTTCCGGCACCAGGTCACTCATCGATTTGCCGACGATCTGACCGGCGCTGGTCGCACCAAGTAAACGCATAGCGCCGTTATTGACGAAGGTGATCTCGCCGTCTTGCTCGACCATCACCGCGTCGGGCGACATCTCGATCAGCATGCGATAACGTTCTTCATTCTCGCGCAGAGTACGTTCGGCGATTTCGCGCTCGCGCATTTCAACGTGCAATCTTTCGACAGTCGTCTGTAGCTCGGATACGTTCTGCTTGAGCTCCGTGGTACGGCTGGCGACGAGTTGTTCCAACTCGGCGCGATAGTGATCGAGTTCGAGTTCGATGCGCTTGCGCGCGTCGATATCAATCAAAAATCCGCGCATTCCGGTCCCGCCGTTAGGCAGCCTCAACCGTTCGACGTGCGCTAGCAACCAGTATTCTCGACCGTCGGGCTTAAGAAATCGGCATTCGATGTCGAAACGATCGGTATGCGCGTAGTTGAGTTCTTTTAGAAACTTCTCGTGATCTTCTAGATGTAACACGCTGAACCAAAATCCCGGTTGATACCAACGCTCCGTCGGAACGCCGAGCATGCGCTGCGCTTGCGGACCGATGAAGCTGAAATTCTGCATGCGCGCATCTGACTCCCACGGCACGACATTGGTCGATTCGACCAAACTGCGGTAATGCTCTTCGCTGCTCTGTAAGGCTTCTTTCGTGCGATGCAATTCCGCGACATCGTCGAGTAACGATACGCGCATGTTGTTCATCGCCGTGACCAATACGTCGAGTTCGTCATCGCCGCGCGTGGGTTTCTTACGCCGCAACACGATCGGCTCGGCCAAACGATTAACATTGAGACGGCGCGCCGCCTGCGCCAAAAGCTGCAACGGATGCCCCACTAAGCGATGAAAGATATACAAGATGAAAATCGCGACGATGAACGTCTTGATACCCTGCGT
>JAHFQD010000013.1 GCA_023266455.1 Candidatus Muproteobacteria bacterium | reverse complement strand
GCGGTGCAGTTGGCGAATATCGCCGCCGGTATCGTCGTCGGTAAGCTTGGCGCGGCCACGGCTACGCCCGCGGAAATTTTGCACGAAGTCGCGGTTCAGGAGGCGGGATGATCGTTGTCACCGGCGGCGCCGGTTTTATCGGCGCCAATATCGTCAAAGCGCTGAATCGGCGTGGCGAAGAAAATATTTTAGTTGTGGACGATCTGACGGCGGGCGACAAGTTTCGCAATCTTGTGGATTGCGAGATCGCTGATTATCTGGACAGGGAAGATTTTCTGAAACGTCTACGAGATGGCGCGTTTAAGAAATTTAAAGCGGTGCTGCATCAAGGCGCCTGCTCCGACACCATGGAGCACAACGGCGAATACATGATGCGTAATAACTTCGAGTATTCGAAAACCTTGCTGCATTTCTGCCAAACGAAGCGCGTGCCGTTTTTATATGCCTCATCGGCGGCGGTGTACGGTGGCGGTAAAGAATTTCGCGAGGATCGCGAATGCGAAGCGCCGCTGAATGTTTACGGCTACTCGAAATTTTTGTTCGACCAATACGTGCGTCGCGTGTTACCGAAGAAGACGGCGCAAATTGTCGGCTTCCGCTACTTCAACGTTTACGGTGACCGCGAAAGCCATAAAGGTCGTATGGCGTCGGTGGCATTCCATCACTTCAACCAGTTTCGCCAGACCGGCCGCGTGAAATTGTTCGAAGGGAACGACGGTTACGGTCCAGGCGAGCAGCGGCGAGATTTCATTTCGGTCGAAGACATCGCGGCGGTAAATTTATTTTTTCTCGACCGCCCTAAAAAAAGCGGCGTGTTCAATCTCGGTACCGGCCGCGCGCAACCGTTCAACGACATCGCCTGCGCGGTGATCAACGCGTTACGTGAAGAAAAGAACGCGTCGGCATTGTCGTTGCAAGCGTTGCGAGATCAAGGATTGATCGAATATATCGCATTTCCAGAAGCGCTTAAGGGCAAGTATCAAAGTTTTACGCAGGCGGATATGACGCAGCTGCGAAAGGCGGGATATAAGTCGCCGTTCTTGACGGTCGAGCAGGGCGTGGCGCGCTATGTAAAGCAATTACTCGTCAGAGAATCCCGCGGCTAATCCAAACGCCACACACCGAATAAACGCTCGCGCGTCAGCGGCCACGACGCGAAGTCTTGAATATGCTTCGTCATCGCGTTGGTGTCACCCGGATTGCAAATCACAATCATGGGTACGTCTTCCAGCATTTTTTTGTGGATCTTGTCGAACAGCGCTTGCCGTTGGACTTTGCCGGAAATTTTCGCCGCTTCGTCGTTCCACGCGATCGCTTGCGGATTATCCCAGATCTTATTCGGATTTTTCGTTCTATCGCCTAGGATCGCTTCATAAGAAAGTACGGGATCGACGCGCGGTGAATAACCGAACGACGATAGCTGATAAGTTCCTTTTTGATAATTTTCGAGTTGCTGTTTCCATTCCATGACGTCCAGCTCGATGTTGATACCGGCGCGCTTAGCCATGGTTTGTACGAGAACCGCTTGCTCGTACATGCTGGAATAGTGTTTGTTCGTTTGAAGTTTGATGGGTTGTCCTACGTAACCCGACTCTTTCAAAAGTTTTTTTGCTTTCTCGATATTGACGTCGTATCCCTGATTATGTGTCAGCGTGTGATACGGACTGATCGCTGGCACAATCGACGGCGTCGGCGCGCCGATGCCACCGGTCGCGGCTTTAGCGATGGTTTTAATATCCAAGGTGTACGCCAACGCATGGCGCATGCTCACGTTCGAAAATAACGGATCTTTGGTTTGAATCAAGATGCCGTACACCGACATAGTCGGTGAAAATTTCACCGCGATGCCGGGTTGTCCGCCCATCTCGGCGTATTGCAGCAGCGACAAGCCCGGCAAAATGTCGACGTTGCCTTTGATAAGCGCGTCGCGTGCTGACGCGGTGTCCTTATAAAGGACCCAACGTAGTTTATCGGCGTAGGGCGTTTTCGCGCCGGCGTAACCGTCGACGGCGCCGGTCGTGCGCGTGTAGTCTCTGAACGCATCGAGTTCGACGTATTCACCGCGTTTCCAGGTGCCGAATTTGTAAGGCCCCGTTCCGATCGATGTATTCCACGAACCGTCTGGATTCAGCGAGTCTTTGTGCAAGATCGCGCTTGATCCACAGTTCATCGCAGCCATGTGTGTCAGGAACAGCGCGCTTGGACGGTTAAGCGCGAAGACGACGGTCTGTGGATTCGGCGCTTCTACCGATTCAATTTTCAGACCGTTGCTGCCGTCGAATTCTTTAAGGCAAAGCCATTTCGTTTCGGGATTCAACCAACGTTTCCACGACCAGAGTACGTCTGCGGCCGTCATCGTCGCGTCGTTATGGAATTTGACGTCGTTGCGTAATTTAAACGTGTATGTTTTACCGTCTGCGGATACTTGAAACGATTCGGCAAGCAAGGGTTTGGGCACGCCTTGTTCGCCGTAAGCGACTAACCCTTCGACGACATGCATCATGAGCGTGTCGGTATTGGTATCGCGGTTCACCCCGATTTCCGTGCTGCGAATATCGGCATTCAGTGCGATGCGGATCGTGCCGCCCGTCTTGGCGAGTGAGGGTTTGTTCGTCGGTGCGGCGAGGACGCCGACGCAGAGTATCGACGCGATCGCCGAAAAAAACACACGAGATTTCATGTTCGTTTTTCCTAGATGCATAAAAAATACATAGTGCGCGGTTTTCCGCTGGAGTTTTCGTAGGGTTCCCATTTTTATAGCCGATATAGCGCGGTCATGCTATGGCGAGGTTGCGCACTTTTGGCTTTTTTTAAGCGAAAGTTGCTGTTATTTCCGGATATCGGCGTGGTCAATAACACCGGAGTCGGTTACGATGGCGCCCCGTTTTTGAACTTTATGAATCCACAACATGCGATCTCCTCTACGTAAACGAATTGCCGTCACCGGCGGCGCCGGATTTCTCGGATCGCATTTATGCGAGCGCCTGCTGCGCGATGGGCACGATGTGCTGTGCATCGATAACTTTTTCACCGGCGGCAAGGACAATATCCTGCATTTAATTGCGAATCCGCACTTCGAGTTGATGCGCCACGACGTGACGTTCCCGTTATATGTCGAGGTGGACGAGATCTACAACCTCGCATGCCCGGCCTCGCCGGTGCATTATCAATTCGATCCGGTGCAAACCACCAAAACCAGCGTGCACGGCGCGATCAACATGCTCGGACTCGCCAAGCGCACGAAATCGAAGATTTTTCAGGCGTCGACCAGCGAAGTCTACGGCGACCCGAAAGTGCATCCGCAGACGGAAGAGTATTGGGGGCACGTGAATCCCATCGGCATCCGCGCTTGTTACGATGAAGGTAAACGCTGCGCCGAGACCTTATTCTTCGATTATTACCGGCAGCATCAGTTGCGCATCAAAGTTGGACGTATCTTCAACACGTACGGACCACGCATGCATCCGAACGACGGACGCGTCGTGTCGAACTTCATCGTCCAAGCCCTCAACAACGAACCAATCACGTTATACGGCGACGGTCGCCAGACGCGCTCGTTCTGCTATGTCGACGACATGATCGACGCCTTCGTGCGTTTTATGGCCACCGGCGATGACGTTACCGGACCGATCAATTTAGGTAATCCCGACGAATTTACGATTCGCGAACTGGCCGAAAAGGTCATCTCCTTGACCGGTTCCAAGTCTAAAATCGTCAATAAGCCTTTGCCGAGCGACGATCCGATGCAGCGCAAACCGGACATCGCGATGGCAAGCAAGAAACTGGGTTGGGAGCCTAAAATCAAATTGGATCAGGGATTAACCAAGACCGTCGAGTATTTCGATAAGTTGCTGAAAAACCGCTCGGCCAATTAATTTCGTTTAGTTGGGGGAATGAACATGAAGGTGTTGGTAACCGGCGCCGCTGGTTTCATCGGATCGACGCTGTCGCTGAAGCTATTGGCGCGCGGCGATCAGGTTCATGGAATCGACAACCTGAACAATTATTACGACGTGTCGCTGAAGCAAGCGCGGCTCGCGCGTACAACGACGCAGCGTAATTTCAGTTTTGAGAAACTCGACGTCGCCGACCGCGAAGGCATGGCGGCGCTGTTCAAGAAACATTCTTTCGATGTCGTCGTGCATCTCGCGGCGCAAGCCGGCGTGCGCTATTCGCTGGAGAATCCGCACGCGTATATCGACAGCAATATCGTCGGTTTCTGCAACGTGCTAGAAGGCTGCCGACATTCCAAGGCGAAACATTTGGTATTCGCCTCGTCCAGTTCGGTTTATGGCGCCAATACCCGTTTGCCGTTTTCCGAGCACGATAACGTCGACCATCCGGTATCGCTGTACGCGGCGACCAAGAAAGCCAACGAATTGATGGCGCATACCTATGCGCATCTCTATGGATTGCCGTGCACCGGTCTGCGGTTCTTCACCGTGTACGGGCCTTGGGGTCGCCCGGACATGGCGTTGTTCAAGTTCACCCGTGGCATCCTCGAAGGTAAGCCGATCCCTGTGTTCAACGGCGGCCAAATGGTGCGCGACTTTACTTACGTCGACGACATTGTCGAAGGCGTAATCCGTACCAGCGACCATACCGCGCAAGCCAATCCCCAGTGGTCTGGAGAAAAACCGGACCCGGCTACTAGCCGCGCGCCGTATCGCGTTTACAACATCGGCAACAACCGTCCGGTGGAACTGATGCGGTACATCAACGTGCTCGAAGACTGCCTGGGGAAGAAAGCGGTGATGGAAATGTTGCCCATGCAGCCCGGCGATGTGCCGGCGACGTATGCCGATACCGCCGCCTTAGGCGCCGACGTCGGTTTCCGTCCCGATACACCGGTGGAAGTCGGTATCGCCCGGTTCGTCGAGTGGTATCGAGCTTACTATAAAGTTTAAGAACCTTCCGGAAAGCATTGGAAAATAAAACTAAAGTTATCGTTTCCAACCCGCTCTAGTGAGATATCGATGAAGTCGTGGACGTTGTCGCGATGGAAGCGTCTTCTAACGGTTTGCGCCTGCGCGTTGTTGGGCGCCTGCGGTACCTTGTCCTCGCATGAGTTCGGTGACCTCGCTTCTGGAGGCGACACTGGCCAGGTCGACATCGACGCTGAGATGGCGGCGCTGGCGCAGCCGCTGGTCGAGCGAGGGGAAACCGTCGGTATCGTGGTCGGCGTGCTCTTGCCGGATGGCACCCAGCATTTTGCCGGTTATGGCGTTACCGAAGAACACGGCGGTCAGAAACCCGACGCCGATACGTTGTTCGCGCTCGGATCGCTAAGTAAGGGATTTTTGGGCGCTGTCACCGCCATGCTGGTGGACGAAGGGAAGTTGTCTTGGAACGACACCCTGGGCGATTTATTGCCGCCGGACGTTCACCTGAGTCCGGACGCTAAAAACATAACCTTGTCGCAATTGACGACGCACACATCCGGTTTGCCACGGCAACCGATGACTGCGCGCATGCTCAGTTACTTCGTGGAATTCCTCTTCGACGGCGAAAATTTTTATCGCAATCTCGATCGAGAGGAAGTCCTCGGTTATCTCGCCGATTTTAAAGCACCGGCGCATGTGGTGCCGCAATACTCGAATATCGGTTACGCGATCCTCGGTTACATCCTGGAGCGCCGCACTGGACTCACGGTGGACGCTTTGCTCGACGATAAATTAATTCGTCCGTTGCAGTTGAGTAATACCGGCTATACCCCGCAGTCCTTGCCGGGTTATGCGCGCCGTGCGCAGGGCCATGTCGGCGATCAACCAAAATTCATCCGTCGCGGCGCACCGGTTGTGGACTGGCATTTCACCGACATCATGAAAGGATCGGCCGGGCTTTATTCAAGCGCACGCGATTTGCTGATTTTCGCCTCCGCTTATCTTCAGCGTGGAACGCCGCTCGAGGCGCCGTTGGCCGATAGCCTGCGGGTACGTTTGCCCCGTTCCAACGAGGCGCCGGCGGTGGCGTGGGTGGTGGACCAGATCGGTGAGCAGCATATCGCGTATCAAATCGGTTTCGTCGCCGGCTTTAGCGGTTATATCGGACTCGACGTCGACGGTAAAACCGCCGTGGTGGTGCTGCAGAACAGTTTCAACTGGACCGATAAAGTGGGTCATCGATTGCTAGTCGGCTTGCATCATGCGCGCGAACGGCAAAAGAAGATGGCGCTGGTAGCGGAACAGATAGAAAGCGAACGGTTAACGTCGCCGACGTTGATTGTTCCAGCACCGCATTAACTGGGACTACTACACTGTAACAACGGTAATATTTCACGAACGGAATCGCAGAGAGGCAGTATGAGCCATCCATTCATGAAGCTTTTGGCGCTAACGGCGTTCGCGTGTTGTCAGGGGGTCGCGATGGCCGCGGATGAGTCGGCGATCGTTCGTTTGCACTTTACCGATCGACCGCCTTACTCCGTGCCGACGAACGACGGCAACGCCAAGGGGCTTTACGCCGATCCTTCCAGCGCCGCGTTCAAGAAAGCCGGCGTTCCTTTTAAATGGGAACAAACGCCTTACAACCGGCAGCAGACGTTATTAAAAGAAAATAAAAATCCCGGGCAGGACATGCATTGCGCTATCGGTTACTTCCGTACGCCGGAGCGCGAGGTCTACGCCAAGTTCACCGAGGCTGTTTATCGCAGCAAGCCGATGGTGGCGATCGCCAATCTTCAGCTCAAAGAAGTGCCGACGTTCGAGCAGATGCTGAAGCAATACACCATTGTCGTGAAGGAAAGTTATTCCTACGGTGCCGACGTCGACGCGATGATTAAACAACTGAAACCGAAGCAAGTCGTCACGCCGGGGCAGCCTTCACAGGTTTATCAAATGATCGTCGGCGGTCGCGCCGATTACATGATCGCGTCGCAGGAAGAGGTGGATTATTACGTCCAGACCGGCGTGGTCGACGCGACCAAGGTGAAAATCCTGGTATTTCCCGATATGCCGAGAGGGCTTTATCGTCATATCATATGCAGCAAATCCGTCAGTGACGACATCATCAATCGCCTCAACAAGGTCATTGGTTCGAATCTTAAGTGAACGGATTCTCTCGCCGCCGTGGGCGGCTTCGTAGTCGAAAATAGCGATATCGAAAATTATTTATGTCAGTCATCTATCCTGTAGTGCTTTCGGGCGGCGCCGGTACGCGCTTATGGCCACTGTCGCGGGAGTTTTTTCCGAAACAGCTTCTGTGCTTGGACGGCGATCAGACGTTGTTGCAACAAGCGATCTTACGCGTCGACGGCATTAACGCTGTCGCGGCGCCGTTGCTGATCTGCAACGAAGAGCATCGTTTCTTAGTGGCCGAGCAAGTATTAGAGATCGGCAAGAAGCCGATCGAAATCGTGCTTGAGCCCATCGGCCGCAACACCGCGCCAGCGGCGACGTTGGCGGCGTTGGCGCTGCAGCGGCATGATCCGCAAGCGTTGATGTTGTTAATGCCGGCCGACCACGTGATTCGCGACGTCGCCGCGTTCCAACGCGTGATGAAAGAGGGCGCGCAGTTGGCGCAGCAAGGGATGTTGGTCACGTTCGGTATCGTGCCGAACGCGCCCGAGACCGGTTATGGTTACATCCGGCGCGGTGAAGGACATCGCGTCGCCGAGTTCGTCGAGAAACCCGATGTCGCGACTGCCGAACGTTATCTGAAAGCGGGAAATTATTTGTGGAACAGCGGCATCTTTCTGATGCGTGCCGACATATGGTTGCAAGAGATCGAGCGCCATCGCCCCGATATCCTCAAAGCCTGCCGCGCGGCGTATAGCGGCGGCAAACGCGATGTGGATTTTTATCGCGTCGATCGCGAAAAGTTCGGAACTTGTCCGAGCGACTCTATCGATTACGCCGTCATGGAAAAAACTGAACACGCCGCCGTGGTGCCGCTCGATGCCGGTTGGTCCGACATCGGTGCGTGGTCGGCGCTGTGGGAAGTCGGCGAGCGCGACGCGTCCGGCAACGTTACGCAAGGCGACGTGCTGGCGCACGCCACACGCAACGCGCTTGTGATCGCGCAACATCGGTTAGTGGCGACGGTTGGGTTGGACGACGTCGTCATCATCGAAACGCCCGACGCGGTCTTGGTCGCGCGCAAAGATCAATCGCAGGATGTGCGCGCCATCGTCGATAAACTCAAACAAGCGAAACGCAGCGAACATCAATTTCATCGGCGCGTGTACCGTCCTTGGGGTAGTTACGAAGGCGTGGATGCCGGCGAGCGTTTTCAAGTCAAACGCCTCATGGTCAAACCGGGTGCGACGTTGTCGTTGCAACTGCATCATCATCGCGCCGAGCATTGGATCGTGGTGAAAGGCACGGCGCGGGTCACGCGCGGCGAAGAAGTATTCATTCTGAGTGAAAACCAATCGACGTATATTCCGCTTGGCGTCAAACACCGCTTGGAAAATCCGGGCACGATTCCGCTTGAGATCATCGAAGTGCAATCCGGCGCCTATCTGGGTGAAGACGACATCGTGCGGTTCGAAGACGTTTACAATCGGCATCAGCCTCCGTCGTAGCATGATCGGCCAGCGATCGCCGACGCTTCCTCCCGATAGTTTCCGCCCTTCGGCGCGCAAGCTCGCGATTCGCGCGCATGCCGACGATCAAGCGCCGCGACGCCAACGTTGGATCGAGCGTAATTCTTATTTTCACGCCGACGATCTACGTTACATGCGCTTTCTCATTCCCGAGAATCTGCGCGTGCTCGAATGCGGCAGCGGCACCGGCGACATGCTCGCCGCGCTCAAACCGGCACGCGGTGTCGGTGTCGACTTCAGCGGCAAGATGGTGGAATTCGCGCGCGCCAAGCATCCGCAACTCGAATTCATTCACAACGATATCGAAGACCCGGCGACGCTCGCTAGTCTCAACGGCCCGTTCGACGTCGTCGTACTGTCCGACACCATCGGCGCGCTCGACGATTGCGAACAAGCATTGCTGAACCTGCGCGCGGTTTGTAACGAAGACACGCGCATCGTCATCGCTTACTACTCGCGGCTTTGGGATCCGCTGTTACGGTTGGCGGAAAAGATCGGTCTCAAGATGCCGCAACCGGAACAAAATATTTTAGCGATCGAAGACATCGAAAATTTATTGAAACTGTCTGGTTACGAAGTCATCAAGCGCGAGTGGCGTCAGTTGCTACCGCGACGTTTATTCGGTCTCGGTGCGTTGATCAATCGCTTTATCGCGCCGCTGCCGTTAATTCGGCGTTTGTGTTTGCGCAATTATGTGGTGGCGCGACTGCAGGGGCTGCCGGCCGAGCGGTTGCCGTCGGTGACCGTGTTAGTGCCGTGCCGTAACGAGCGCGGCAACGTCGAGCAAGCCGTGCTGCGTACGCCGCGGTTTTGCAACGACATGGAAATCTTGTTCGTCGAAGGTCACAGTACCGACGGCACGCTACAAGAAATCGAACGCGTGATTCGCGCTTATCCGCAATACGACATTAAAGCGCTGGCGCAGGATGGAAAGGGCAAGGGCGATGCGGTACGCAAAGGGTTCGCGCATGCACGCGGCGATGTATTGATGATCCTCGACGCCGATCTCACCATGCCCCCTGAAGACCTACCGAAGTTCTACCGCGCTTTGGTGGAAGGGCGCGGGGAATTTATTAACGGTACGCGTTTGGTTTATCCGATGGAAAACGACGCGATGCGTTTCCTTAATCTCATCGCCAATCGGATTTTTTCCTGGTTGTTTGGTTGGTTACTGAATCAGCGTTTTACCGACACGCTTTGCGGCACGAAAGTGTTGGCTCGCCGCCACTATCAGCAGATCGCGGCGAATCGCGTTTATTTTGGTGACTTCGATCCCTTCGGCGATTTCGATTTAATCTTTGGTGCGTCCAAGCTGAATCTCAAAGTGATCGAAGTGCCGGTCCGCTACGCCAGCCGCCGATACGGCACTACGCAAATTTCGCGTTTTCAGCACGGCTGGCTGTTGTTGCGCATGGTATTGTTCGCTTTCCGCAAGCTAAAAGCGTTTTAACGGATGAAGACGTCTTCGTCATCGCGATGGTTCGCGAGCATCGCGCCGACCAACCGGCGCACGGTTTATCTGTTGCTGCTCATTTTGCCCGTGTGCGCGTTGTGGGCTGCCTCGTATATGCGCGACATCGTCTGGCCGTTTTATTTAATGAGCCACGATCCCGATTACGCGTACTTATTTAATGGCGTCAGCATCGACGCCTTGGTCGCGCCGGAGCATATCGACCATCCCGGCACGCCGTTGCAGATGCACATCGCGCTGCAATTGAAATTGATGCATCCGCTTTCCAGTGCCGCCGATATCATGTTGGCTGTCGTGCGCGCGCCGGAAAAATATCTCGCGATCGCGAATTATCTATTGGTTTTTTTAATCGCCGTGGCCGCCTACATCGCGGGAATCGCCGTGTATCGTTCGACGAAGGACGTCGTGCCGGCCTTGCTCACGCAAACGTCGCCGTTGATTTACGGCGTGACCTTGCAAGCCTTGCCGCGCGTGAATCCCGAGCCGTTGTTGCTCGCGCTCGGTTTGTTATTCGTGGCATATTTCGCGCGCTTAGCGTGGGGCAAGAACGCGCCGTCTGATCGACGCTATCCGCGATCGCTCGGCTTGCTCGGCGGACTTGGCGTTGCAATCAAGGTAACGTTCGCGCCGGTTTTGCTCGCACCGTTGGTGGTGTTCGGCGGATGGTGGTTGCGTGGTCGTTATCTGTTCTTCATTGCGCTCGGTTTTTTCATCGGCACGTTGCCGTTGTTGATGAAGTTTCCTTTGTTCAGTTTGTACGAGCGCCTGTTCAAATGGTTAACGGCGCTTGTACTCGGCGCGGGTATTTACGGCCAGGGACCGCGCACCGTTATCGACGTGAATACCTTCGTCGGCGGTTTGCGCGATATCGTCGTTAATCAGATACCGTACGTAGTCGTCGTTGTCGCGGCGGGCGTTGCATTCGTAATCGCGCTGTGGCGTCGGCGTACGCGACGTGCCCATGTGTTACTGCCCAGCGAGCGCATGCTTGGCGGGCTCGTGTTGATGCACGTGGTCATGATTCTCTTAGCGGCGAAACATCATCAGAGCGATCGTTACTTGATTGCGACGATGGCGTTATCCGGATTCACGCTGGCCTTGGTGTACGACAACGTTAAACGTTGGTTTCCGCGCCAGCTACCCTGGCGCTGGGCGCCGGTCGGCGTCGGCGTGCTGGTCGTGGCCTTGGCATGGCCGGCCCGGGCAAGCCTCGGCGAACTCGCGCGCGCTCACAACGAACGTCGCGCGTGGTTGGCGGGCGTGGAAAAAGTTGTGCGCGACGACTATCCGGGTTGCGCGCAAATTCATCAAGATTCGTCATCGCCCGAGTTTGCGTTGTTTTTTGGATTGGAATGGTCGCGTAAGTCGACAGAAACGCGTGCCGCGCGCGACGCCTTCTTTCGCGACAAGGCGCTGTTTACGTATGATCCCATCCGCAATATGTTCATTATGATGTCGGACTACATCGTCGAGCGCGACGCGATCATGCGCCACTACCCGTGCGTGATTATGCGTACGTCGACCGGCGTCGAGCCGTGGTAACGTTACCCCAGCACATTAGGATTTAGGAATGGCGAAGAAAACCGCGTTAGTTACCGGTATCACCGGTCAAGACGGCGCTTACCTGGCCGAATTCTTGTTGAAGAAAGGTTACGCCGTGCATGGCATCAAACGCCGCACGTCGTTGTTAAACACGCATCGCGTGGATCATCTCTACCAAGATCCGCACGAACGCGATCGCCGTTTCATCATGCACTACGGCGACATGACGGATTCCAGTAGCTTGATCCGTATCGTGCAGGAAGTACAGCCGGACGAAATCTACAACCTCGCGGCACAGAGTCACGTAGCGGTGTCGTTCGAGGAACCGGAATACACTGCGGACTCCGACGCGCTCGGCGCGCTGCGTTTGTTGGAAGCGATTCGCATTTTGAGGTTAGAGAAGAAAACGCGTTTTTATCAAGCGTCGACCTCGGAGTTGTACGGCAAGGTGCAGGAGATCCCGCAAAAAGAAACCACGCCGTTCTATCCGCGCTCGCCTTATGGCGTGGCCAAACTCTACGCCTATTGGATCACGGTCAATTATCGCGAAGCCTATGGCCTGTACGCCTGCAACGGCATTCTGTTCAACCATGAATCGCCGAACCGCGGCGAGACATTCGTTACGCGCAAAATCACGCGCGCGCTGGCGCGTATTTATTTGGGCTTACAAGAGTGTCTCTATCTTGGCAATCTCGATGCCAAACGCGACTGGGGACATGCGCGCGACTACATCGAAGCGATGTGGCTGATGTTGCAACAGGACGAAGCTGAAGATTTCGTCATCGCCACCGGTCGCCAGCACAGCGTGCGCGACTTTGTCGACGCCGCCGCCGACGAGCTGGGACTGACACTGACGTGGCGCGGCAAGGGCGTGAAGGAATCGGCCGTCGTCGCCAAGATCGCGCGCGGCACGAAGACGCCGCTGCGTGTCGGCCAAGAAATCGTGCGCGTCGATCCGCGTTACTTCCGCGCCGCCGAAGTTGAAACCTTGTTGGGCGATCCGCGCAAGGCGAAACGCAAACTCGGCTGGAAGCCACGCGTCACGTTCGAGAAGTTGGTGGCGGAAATGATGCAGGCCGATCTCACCGAGGCGCAACGCGATACGCTGGTGAAACAGCACGGATTTTTGGTTTACGAACATCACGAATAGCATGGAGCACAACGCAAAAATTTACGTTGCCGGCCATCGCGGGCTCGCCGGATCGGCCATCGTGCGGCGCTTGCAAGCCAGCGGTTATAAAAACGTCTTCGGTCGTACACATGCCGAACTCGAATTGACCGATCAAAAAGCGGTGAATACGTTTTTCGAACAAGAGCAGCCGGCTTACGTATTTCTCGCGGCGGCGAAGGTGGGCGGCATTCACGCCAACAATACTTATCGCGCGGATTTCATTTATCAGAACCTTGTGATCGAGGCCAACGTCATTCACGCCGCTTACAAGCACGGCGCTAAAAAACTTTTATTCCT
>JAHFQD010000234.1 GCA_023266455.1 Candidatus Muproteobacteria bacterium | reverse complement strand
GTTGTCGCGTTTGGTGGTGCGTCCACTAGAAGATTTACGCAATGCGGCGATGCAACTCGCCGGCCAGAATTTCAACGCGATGGTACCGGTGCGCTCCAACGACGAATTGGGCGATCTCGCGAAAGCCTTTAACGCTATGGCCGCGCGGTTGCGGCAAGCGCGCGATGAACAGGCGCAACGCTTTCAACGCGACAAGCTATCGGCGCTCGGCGAATTGTCGGCGGCGTTGGCACATGAAATTCGCAATCCGCTCGGCGTTATCAGTACCTCCGCGGCGTTGTTGGAAAAAACCGATCAACGCCAACAAGGTGAATTGATCCGCATGATCCGTGAGGAGAGTATGCGCGTGTCGACGCTGGTGCAGGACTTTCTTCAGCTATCGCGCCATCGCCAACCCATGTTCGCCGCGATCGATCCGGCGCAACCCATGGAGCACGCGCTCAAGCTGGCACTCGCCGGACGTTCGCATGTGAGTGTGAATCGCAAATTCGATCACGGCCAAGCGTGCATTTCCGCCGATGCCGGCTTGTTGCAGCAAGCCTGGAGCAATCTCTACACCAACGCGCTGCAAGCGATGGGTGACGATCAAGGCGAGTTGTGGTTGTCCACGGAAGTGAAGGATGGCTACGTGCGGTTAACGCTCGAAGACAACGGACCCGGCGTACCGCCCGACATCATGCCACGTTTGTTCGAGCCGTTTTTCACGACCAAGATCCAAGGCACTGGTCTTGGTTTAACGATCGCCTATACGCTGACGGAAGCCAACGGCGGCCGTCTCGAAGCGCTCGCGCCGCAACAGGGCGGCGCGCGTTTCTCGATGTCATTCCCTATCTATGAGCAGGTCGTTACATGAAGCACACCGTATTGGTCGTCGACGATGAAATAAACATGCAAGCGGTGATGCGCATGATTCTTGAGGGCGCGGGTCACGCGGTGATCATCGCCGACAGCGGCGAGGAAGCGTTGGAGCACGCGCACCGGCCGGAGTTGGACGTGGTGCTCACAGATCTGAAAATGCCCGGCATTGGCGGCGAAGAATTCATCGTGCGCTTTCGAAAACAGCGACCGGATGTGCCGGTGATCGTGGTGACGGCGCATGGCACCATCGGTTCGGCGGTGAAGAGCATCCAAGATGGCGCCGCCGATTATTTGGTGAAACCTTTCGAACCGGCCCAGCTCGAAATTTCGGTGCATAACGCGATTAAGCTGCGCGACATTCTGCGCGAAAACGAGCAATTGAAAGCGGTGGTGTCGCGCACACGCTCGAATCGCCGCATGGTCGGCGAGAGCGCCTCGACGAAGCGTTTGTTGGAAGAAATCGAACGCGTGGCGCCGTATAAAACGAACGTGCTTATTTCCGGCGAGTCCGGCGTCGGTAAGGAATTGGTCGCGCGCACGTTGCACGAATTGTCGCCGCGCGCGACCGGTCCTTGGGTCGCCATCAACTGTTCTGCTATTCCGCGCGATCTCATGGAGAGTGAACTATTCGGTTATGCGAAAGGCGCGTTTACCGGCGCGACGCAGAACCGCTCCGGTCGTTTCGAACATGCGCAAGGTGGAAGCTTGTTTCTCGACGAGATCGGCGATCTTGATCTGGCGCTGCAGGCGAAATTGTTGCGCGTGGTCCAAGAGCGCGAGTTCTCGCCGGTCGGATCGGACGAAGTGAAATCGTTGGACGTGCGTTTCATCGCTGCCTCCAACCGCAACCTCAAGGAACTGGTGCAGCAAGGAAAATTTCGCGAGGACTTATTTTATCGGCTGGACGTGTACAACATTCATGTGCCGCCGCTGCGCGCGCGGCGCGATGATATTCCGTTTTTAACCCAGAGTTTCTTGAAAGAGTTGTCGAAAGAGACCGACAAAAAAGTAGACGGTTTTTCGCCGGCCGCGCTGGAAGCGCTTGAGCGTCATCCCTGGCCTGGCAATATCCGCGAGTTGCGTAATACCGTGGAACGCGCGTTGCTTTCCTGTCGTGGAGAGATGATCGACGTGTCGGATCTACCCTCGACGTTACAAAGCACGGCATCCGCGGGCGATCCGATAGCCGCTGCCGGCGAGCAGCTCGGCGCGCACAGCCTCGACGACTGGCTCGCCGACGTCGAACGCCGCGCGATCTTGCGCGCGCTCGCCGATTGTCACGGCGTGCAGGCGCACGCCGCGCGGCAGCTAGGCATTACCGAGCGCAGCCTTTGGCATCGGATCAAGAAACTGGGTATTCAGATCAACAGAGTGGTGAATTAAGACGACCGGCGCGTTAAAAATGTATCGGGTCGTTTTCGATTTCCGGTAAATCGACGAAGAACGTGGTGGCGGTATTGGGGCCGCTGGTGAAGTCGATCATGCCGCCCAGGTGTTCAACAATGGCCTTGGCCAAACCCAGACCGACGTCGGCACCTTCGTGATAACGCGCGTCGGTTTCCAGCTGTACGAATTTTTGAAACAGATACGGCCGCGCTTCCTTCGGAATCGGTGAGCCGTGATCGGTAACCGTGACGCGCAATCTGCCTTCCGCGCGATAAACGCCGATGCTGATGATTTCCCCCGACGGTGAACTGCGAACCGCGCGCGTCATTAACGCGGTCAGTGCTTGCTTGATCCAGCGCGGATCGACCAGTGCCATGGCGTTTAACGGCGGCGTGTCGAGCACGATTTTGATGTTGCGTTCCACCGCGAACGCTTGTTGCGTCGCGATCACTTCGTGCAACAGCGGCACGATCGGTATCGGACGCACGTCGAACGGCGCGCGACCGGCTTGGACGTCTTCGAAGTCGAGAATGTCGTTGACCAGCCGCACCAGGCGTCCGCTATTTTTATAAGCCAGCGCTACCAAATCTTTCGCCTTGCCGTGCAATCCTTCTATATTGTCGGTGGCCAACAATTCGAGCGAACCGTGCAATGCCGTGAGCGGCGTTCGCAGTTCGTGGCTTACGGATTCAACGAATTTTTCTTTCATACTTTCGAGACGCTTTTGCTCGGTGATGTCGCGCAGCAAACCGACGTAGAGACAACGTCCTTCGAGATCCATTTGCTGCAAACCGATCAACACCGGGAAAACAGACCCGTCGCGACGCACGCCGTTGGTTTCGAATTCGATTCGTACCGCCTCGTTCATCGGATCTCCCTCGTCGGAAGGCGAAAAATCGGCGACGAGTTCAGTGAATAAATGACCGTTGAGTCCGCCGACGCCGAAACCGAACATACGTTCCGCCGCCGGGTTGGCGCTTTCCACTTTGCCTTTCACGTCGACAGTGACGATGCCGTCGATAGCATGCCGCAAGATCGCTTCTAAACGCCGGTTCGCGGCGGTAATGGCTAATTCCTGTTCCGCTAGACGTAACGAAACGCGATTGAGCGCCTCACCCAGTTGCTCGATTTCCTCGGAGCCGCGCTCGACCGGGAACGGCGCGCCACGCAATTCGTCCAGTTGACCGGCGAAGCGCGTAGCTTCCGCCACGGAACGCATGGGGCGCCGCAGGAACGCGGCGAACAATAGCAAGCTGGCCGTTACCGCGATCAACGCCGCCCAGGCGCCGTCGTAGACGATGCGTCGACGCAACTCAATGACGTGATTCAAGCTGTAGACCAATCGTACCCAGCCGATCGATGTGCCCGCGTCGATCGGTTGCCACACGACCAGCTCCACGTCGCCGTATTCCAGCGACTTTTTTTGCGGCAAAGGTAGAGATTTAAATTCGAATACGGCGCGCGCCTCTTCGCCGTTGGGGCGCACGACATCGGAGAGCATGCGGCCCTCGGTATCGGTGACTTGAGCGCGGAGGATGTCGGGAAAGATCGCGGTGCGAACCAGCAACTCTTCGATTTCTGAATAGCGCCGCGTGACCAGCAAGCTGGCAGCAGAGATGGCGATTTGGTTAGCGAGCGCTTGCGCCCGCGTTTCCAATGCCATGGTTTC
>JAHFQD010000233.1 GCA_023266455.1 Candidatus Muproteobacteria bacterium | reverse complement strand
TGCTTGGGGGTGTAAAAGTGTCGGCAGGGCGCCGGCCATGGTCATGGTTGATTCATCACCACTCGCTAAACCATTCTCAGCCACGTTTATTTTGGCGTCGCTCTTGCCATTAGTGGCGATCGTAAGACCGCCGTCGGAGCCTTTGATTAGATCGACCGTCGCCGTTTTGCCATCTTTGTGGTACAAAATTTCGGTTTTATCCCGTGCGTAAAATTGTCCATGACGATAGACGCCCGAGGCCATTTTGTAACGATCGAATTCGACTCCTACTAATACGGCGATCAAAGAAACAACCGCCATGATTGCGGCGGCGAACACCGGCTGTTTACTTTCGCGCTTTATCATCGGCACTAGCAACACTACGCCGAGCGCCATGTCGAGTGCCGCGCCGGAAGCGACCAACCCTTTCAAGCCCAACATGGGTAGTCCGATGTGAACCGCGAGGAATACGCCGATGATGGCGCCTAACGTATTCGCCGCATAAACGGCGCCGATGCTTTGCTCGCCATGACCGCCGCGCAACAAGGTGTGTGTAATCAACGGCAAGGTCATGCCTGCACAAAATGTCACCGGCATCATGATGAGGATGGCGATGCCTTGGCTGGCGATGTTGAACATGTAATAACCGCCGTTTGTGGCGGCGACTGAATGCATCAGAAACTGCATGGCATCGAAGGCGGTGTTGTATGCCACCACTGTACCGAGCGCCAGCAAGCCCATTGCAACCTGGACCCAACCCAAGAACTGTCTCGGTTTCGTGAGCGTATCGATGCGGCGTCGTATCCACAGGCCGCCGAAGGCGAGCCCGGCGATGAATGCGCTCAACATCAGCTCGAACGCGTGCGTCGACGTTCCGAGCACCAAGTTCAGCATGCGTATCCAGCCGATTTCGTAAATGAACGATGCCGTACCTGTTAAGAACGATGCGGCGATGAATAAACGCCAGGAAACAGCACCGTCGCCGCGCGCCGATTTTTTTTCGCTACGGGCGTTCGCGTCTTCGTGGAAGGATTTCGAGATCGCCCAGGCAACGATCGCAACGACGATATTAATTAAACCGGCGGTTAACACCGTTCCCGGCAGGCCGACCGCTTCGATAAGCACGAAGCCGCTGATGAGTACGCCGATCGCCGCACCCAAACTATTTGTGAAGTACAGCATGGCGAGCGTTTTACCCGGCGTGTCCGAATAGCGGCGAATGACACTCGCGCTCATGAGCGGGAACGTCATGCCGAGGAGAATGGATTGCGGTAGGAGTAATAGGGCGGCCAAACTCCATTTGAATAAATTCACCGCCAGCGGTGAAGCGAGCGCTGGGATCACGGCGTCATACGCCATGTCGGTGGAAACGACAAAAATCTTGTGGAATACGATCGCGCATACGCCGATAAGTCCTTCGACGGCGGCATAGCGGAGAAGCAGATTTTTCCAACGTATGCCGTAGCGGCTGGGTATCCAAGCGCCGATCGCCATGCCGCCCATAAAAATCGCGAGCACCAGCGTTTGCGCGTAGGCCGCATGGCCGAGGAACAGTTTTAGATAATGGCTCCAGATCGATTCGTAAATCAGTCCGGAAAAACCGGATATCGCGAACAAGAGATAAAGCCAGTAACGAAGTTGTTGATTCGGGCGGGTCATGGTGCGCTTGTTTGAGTTCTGAGTTACCGGTCGGCGGACGTGACCTTATATATAAGTTCGCTTCCCGCATATTAGCTTCAACTTTAGCCGACGGCGTTGCGTACGCAATGCGCTTAAGCACGAATAAACCTGGTTAAATCTGCGAATTTTCAGTGTCCGACGAGACGGCGTGCCCAATTTACGTCCAGGGTCGCCGTGATATCGGTGGCATCCGCCGTTCTGGTGCTATCGCGGGCGTGGCGGCGTCGGATGGGCGGCACGGGGATTCGCATCGGTATTGGATAGCGCCACCCCCACCCATTGCGATGCGACGGCGCTGCGGTTCATGGCAGCGGAACAACGGGAGGCATGCGGCTGAACTCGCTTCGCTTTTCGGCAGTCATAGGTAGTGGAATCCACAGCGACTCGGAGGTTAGCTATGAAAGTCAGCGACGTAATGACGCGTGACGTCGTTCTCGCCCATCCCAATCAGACGATTTGCGATGCGGCCAAGATGATGGCCGAAAGCGATGCCGGCGCCTTGCCCGTCGGTGAGAACGATCGGCTAGTGGGTGTCATCACCGATCGCGATATCGCCGTGCGCGCGGTGGCGAAGCATTTATCGCCGGACACGCCGGTGCGCGAGATCATGAGTTCGCAGGTGTTGTATTGCTACGAAGATGAGGACATCGAGCGCGTCGCGCAGAACATGGGCGGTAATCAAGTGCGTCGCTTGGCGGTGCTTAATCGCGACAAACGTTTGGTCGGCATCGTTTCCATCGGTGATGTGTCGCACGGCGTACCTCCGCGCGTGGCCGGACAGGCGATCGCCGATATATCTAAACCCGGCGGTTCGAATTCACAGACGCGACATTAATGAAAAACGCTTTGTTGCTGACAGGAAGGCGAGGAAGTCGAACTCGACTTACAGTATTTCGTTTATTTGATTACCGCCGAGACTCATCGATTTCTTCACAAGCGTTTCTGCCTTATTTACGAAATCGTTTTCTTTCATTCCTTTTTCGAGCGAGGTAATGCCGAAAGAGAGCGTCACCGTGATCGGCGCCGTCGCTTTCGGCGACGCGAGATTAACCGGTACGCTTGGAATGGCGTTTTTCAAACGATCGGCCAAATGACGTGCGGCTTCGAGATCGCTATCCGGCAAGAAAGCGAACACGCAACCGCCGCGATTGATGGCGAGGATGTCGATCGGTCGCGTGTGATTCAACACCCAATGACCGATAGCTTCTAATACGCGTAGTCCCGCCGCCATACCATGTTCTTTTGCAATCGGCCCGAGGCCATCGGCGGCAAACGCGACAAGCGAGAGCGGTTTATCAACCAGACGAAACCGAGAAATTAAACGCGGCAGCATGGTGTCGAGCCAATGCTGGTTGTGCAGCAGCGTTAACTCGTCGATATAACCTTGGCGCGCATTTTTCGGAGCGCGGGCGCCGACGTAGAAACAATTATCGCCGCGCACATAACTTGCGAGCAGCGATGTGTAGTGAAGCGCGAACGTGTGACTTTGTTTAGTAAGTTCTTCGATCGTCTTGATGTCGACTTCCAAGATATTGGAAATTTCTGTGGCGATGACGGCGTACTGCGCCGGTTGCATCGTCAGCGCCGAGCGCAAGCCAGTGCAGTGGCCAACGTCGACGATCGCGACCGGGCGTCGATCGTTGTTAGGTGCGTAGAGTCGTAGCTGACCTTCGACGACGAAGAACACTTTGGTATTAAGCCGTCCCGGCGAGACCAATACATGGCCCGCCACAGCTTGGATCGATTTGGAACTCGCGACGAGCTTGGAGATTTCTTCTTTGCTGAGCCCGTGAAACACGTCGAGCGAACGAATTTCCTCCGCATCCGCCATTTCGGTTCTGGTCGTTTCCAGCGGCCGCGCGGCGCCCTGTTGGAACATCTGCTCGATCGCAAAATCGAGATCGATGTCCGACAGCTCAACAACTTCGATTCCTTGGTCGGACGGAGGGGGTGGGTTGTTCACGGCTTCCCGCGAAGGTTTTTGGGGGCAACTAATCAACTATAGGCCATAAGCCAGGACCTTGATTTGGGCGGGCTTTTGCGGATGTCGACCTATACCTTGGTCGGGTGGAATTCGCGCCATTTGGCGGTGCTTCTGCTATTTAACTTAAGGAAACCGTCAGAGCTACCGATGGACACCAATATATATGCCCCGCCTAAGTCGAACGTGGACCGGCCTGAGGAAACGACAGGTTATGGCCGCCACGAGTTATACGTGGTGGCCAAGAAGAAATTCTTCATCTTATTCATCGCTACCTTAGGCCTGTA
>JAHFQD010000232.1 GCA_023266455.1 Candidatus Muproteobacteria bacterium | reverse complement strand
AAAAACCAAGGTGATCTGCCAAGGCTTTACTGGCAAGCAGGGCACCTTTCATTCCGAACAAGCGATTGCTTACGGTACCAACATGGTCGGTGGCGTCACGCCGGGCAAAGGCGGGCAGACGCATTTGAATCTTCCCGTGTTCAACACCGTGCGCGACGCGGTGGAAAAGGCCGGCGCGGAAGCGACGATGATCTACGTACCGGCGCCGTATGCAGCGGACTCGATTCTCGAAGCCGCGGCGGCAGGCATCAAAGTCATCGCCTGCATCACAGAAGGCATCCCGGTGCGCGACATGGTGCGTGTGAAGAACGCGCTACGCACGAAGTACACGGGTTCGGTACTGATCGGTCCGAACTGTCCCGGCATCATCACGCCGGGCGAATGCAAAATGGGCATTATGCCGGGCTTCATTCACAAACCGGGCATCATCGGTATCGTGTCGCGTTCTGGCACGCTGACGTATGAAGCCGTGAACCAAACCACGAAGGAAGGGCTAGGTCAGACGACGTGCATCGGTATCGGCGGCGATCCGATCCAAGGTCTAAACTTCGTGGATTGTTTGAAGCTGTTCCAAAACGATCCAGCAACGAAGGGCATTGTCATGGTCGGCGAAATCGGCGGCCAAGCGGAAGAAGACGCGGCGGCGTTCATCAAAGCCAACGTCACCAAACCGGTCGTGGCATATATCGCCGGTGTCACTGCGCCGAAGGGCAAACGCATGGGCCACGCAGGCGCCGTGATTGCAGGCGGTAAAGGCACGGCAGACGAAAAATTCCGCGCGCTCGAAGCCGCTGGCGTCCACACCGTGCGTTCACCGACGGACATCGGCCGTAAGATGAAAGAGGTAATGCAAAAGGCATGAGTAACACCCTGCGCGTCGTTCTCGCCCAGCTCAACTTATTAGTCGGTGATGTTGGCGGGAACGTGCAGCGCATGGTGACGGCCGGCCGGCGCGCGCGCGAGGAGTTCGGCGCCGATCTGGTTGTTTTCCCCGAGTTGGCGCTTACTGGATATCCCCCTGAAGATTTGTTGCTGCGTCCCGAGTTCACCGCACAAGTAGAACTCGGGCTTGGGCAACTCATGACGCAACTGCGGGATATCGACGTCATCGTCGGTTATCCCAAACGCCAATACAGCGCGCTGTTCAACGCCGCTTCGTTATTGCGCGACGGTCGAATCGTGGCGACGTATCAC
Organism: Candidatus Muproteobacteria bacterium; assembly: GCA_023266455.1. GTDB lineage: Bacteria > Pseudomonadota > Gammaproteobacteria > Acidiferrobacterales > Sulfurifustaceae > JAHFQD01. The sequence goes on along the minus strand of JAHFQD010000232.1, from coordinate 2,752 downwards.
AAGCATTGTTTACCTAACTACAGCGTTTTCGATGAGAAGCGTTATTTCAGCGAAGGGACGGGCGCGTGTGTCGTCGACATCAAAGGAATTCGCGTCGGTCTCACCGTTTGCGAAGACATTTGGAACGGTTCGCCGATCGATGAAGCGGTCAACGCGGGTGCGCGCATGATCGTCAACATCAATGCTTCGCCGTTTCATTTAAATAAACATGAGGAACGCGTCGATGTCGTCGGACGCGCGGCGCGTAAAAATAAGGTTCCCATTTTGTATGCGAACCTCGTCGGTGGTCAGGATGAATTAGTTTTCGACGGCGACTCGTTCGTCGTCGACGCGAACGGCAACCTGACGCAGCGGGCCAACGCCTTCGAAGAAGAACTGATCGCCGTCGATATTTCACTGGCGGACGTTAAACCCAAGCCGGCGTCGATCGCTGTCGCACTCGCGATCGAAGAAAGCGCGTACAAAGCGCTGGTCGCTGGAGTACGGGATTACATCGATAAAAATGGTTTCCCCGGGGCGATCGTCGGTGTTTCCGGCGGCATCGATTCCGCCTTGACGTTGTGTATCGCGGTGGACGCGATCGGCGCGTCGAGAGTACAAACGGTTTCTATGCCCTCGCGCTATACCGCCGATATGAGCGTCGAAGACGCACAGGCGCAAGCGCGCGCGATGGGCGTGACGTTCGGCGTGATCCCGATCGAGCCGATGTTCAAAGAGTTTCTCGGCGCGCTGAAAGATGAATTCAAAGGACTGACGCCAGACGCCGCCGAAGAAAATCTGCAGGCGCGCACACGCGGTATGTTGCTCATGGCGATTTCGAACAAGACTGGAAAAATCGTGCTGACGACGGGGAACAAAAGCGAGATGTCGGTCGGTTACGCCACGCTTTACGGCGACATGGCCGGCGGTTTCGCGGCGATCAAAGACGTTCCGAAGACCCTCGTGTATCGATTGGCGGAATGGCGCAATCGCCGCGCACCCGTCATTCCACGGCGTGTGTTCGAACGACCGCCGACCGCGGAGTTGCGTGACAACCAACGCGATTCCGATTCGCTGCCGCCGTATGAAATCTTGGATGCGATTCTGGAACGCTACGTCGAGCACGACGAATCGGTGCAAACGATCGTCAAGGCCGGTTTCGACGAGATGGTGGTACGCAAGATCGCGACGATGGTGGATCGCAACGAATATAAACGTCGGCAAGCGCCGCCGGGCGTGCGCATTACGCCACGCGCTTTCGGCCGCGATCGGCGTTACCCGATTACCTCGGGTTTCAATCGCGCGCGCAAAGATAGCGACTCGGTTTCTTGAAATAACTTTTATAACGGAAGGGCAACGTGAAAAAAATCGAAGCGATCATCAAACCCTTCAAGCTCGACGACGTGCGCGAAGCGTTGTCCGAGGCAGGGGTAACGGGGTTGACGGTCACCGAGGTGAAAGGTTTCGGGCGTCAAAAAGGACATACCGAACTTTATCGAGGCGCGGAATACGTCGTCGATTTTCTGCCGAAGGTAAAACTCGAAATGGTGATCGCGGACAATTTGGTCGATCGTTGCATCGACGCTATCACCAACGTCGCCCGTACCGGCAAAATCGGCGACGGCAAGATTTTCGTGTCGCCAGTGACCGAGGTCATCCGCATCCGCACGGGCGAACGCGGCGAGTCGGCGGTTTAACGCTTACAGTTGTTTAACTTCCTGCAGGTAACGACTTTGCGGAAAATTACGCGTTAACACGCGCAAGGTATCGTCGGACAGTTTTTCCAACCCCATTTTTTTGTACGACATCGCTTGCAGCCCGAGTGCGTCTTCGACCGCAGGCGTGCGCGGATAATTTTCAAGCAGATACTTGGTTCGATTAACCGCCGCGACATAGGCGCCGCGGTTAAAGTAATAACGCGCGACGCTGATTTCATAGCGCGCCTGCACGGTAACGAGATAATCCGCACGGGCACGGGCGTCTTCCGCGTAAATGCTCCGAGGAAAACGCTGCGCCAATTCTTTAAAGGTATCGTACGATTCGCGTGACGCCTTGATATCGCGATCGTGCAAATCATCGTCGATACCGATGAGCCAATTTATAAATCCTCGCTTGCCGTGGAAATTGACGATGCCTTTGAGGTAATAGGCGTAGTCGACGTTGGGATGCGTCGGATATTGGCGAATGAAGCGATCGCAGGCCGCCAGCGACAACGCCGGTTCATCCCATTTGTAATAAGCGTAAGCGACTTCCAATTGTGCTTGTTCGGCGTAACGTCCGTAAGGAAAACGACCTTGGAGTTTTTCGAACGTTTTAATCGCGTCTTCGTAGCCGCCATCATCGAGGCGCTGTTTCGCTTCCTGATAAAACCGCTCGGCGGTCCAATCCTTAGTGGGGTCTTCGAAGCTACCGCAGCCGGCGAGAGTCAGTGCGAACAGGAAGATTACGAAATAACGCATGGCGTGTAAGATTCGGCGATATGACGATGGGTCGCAAGCTTAACGTGATTTCTTCAGCGCTGGAAGCCGGAAGGTCGGCATGACGGCAATAATATCGCGCGTCATACCGGCGGAACTCGCTGGTATGCGTTTGGATCAGGCGCTGGCTTCCATTCTTCCTGACAAGACACGCTCGCAGCTGCAACGCTGGATCGACGATGGTCACGTGCGCGTCGGCGGCAAATCCGCGCGCAAACGGGACATCGTTAAAGGCGGCGAAACCGTCGAACTCGATATACCACCGCCGCGCGATACCGGTTGGAAAGTAGAACAAA
>JAHFQD010000231.1 GCA_023266455.1 Candidatus Muproteobacteria bacterium | reverse complement strand
GGGGTAATAATGATGACGCATACCGACCTCGTTGAAACCGAGATCGGTATAAAGTTTGTAAGCGCCTTCGTTCGACACGCGCACTTCCAATAACGCCGTACGCGCTTCGCGGCTGCGCGCAATCTCAAGCAAAAAGATCACCAACTGCCGGCCTAAGCCGTGGCGCTGCCAATCGGGATGCACGCAGATATTGAGCAAATGACATTCGCCGGCGGCGACCGACATCACACCGTGTCCGGTCAAACCGGCGGGCGCTTCGTATACGTAGCAGTGATAACCGACGCGCATACAATCACTGAAGATGCCGAGCGTCCACGGAAATTCGTAACACAAGTGCTCGACTTTCACGACCTCGTTGAGATCGGTTTCCGCCATCTGCCGCAAACGCGGCTGCAGAATATTTGCCGCGACGCTCACGGGGATTGGGCGATACGCTGAGCCATACAAAGATCGTCCCACGCCTTACGCTTTTCGCCGGGGCTGCGCAGGAGATAGGCCGGGTGATAGGTCACGATCAACGGCGTACCGTGATAATTCAACCGCTGCCCACGCAGACGCGCGAGCGGCGCTTCGGTTTTGAGCAAACTGTGCGCGGCATGGCGACCGAGAGCGACGATCAGTTTGGGGCCGATCATCTCGATCTGGCGCAACAGATACGGCTCGCAACACTCAACTTCGTTCGGCTGCGGGTCGCGATTGTTGGGGGGCCGACACTTCAAAACGTTGGCGATATACACGTCTTCGCGCTTCAACCCCATGGCGAAGATCATCGCGTTCAGCAATTGACCGGCGCGCCCCACGAACGGTTCGCCCTTAGCGTCTTCGTCCGCGCCCGGGGCTTCGCCGACGAACATCCATTGCGCCGAGCGATTGCCGACGCCGAAGACCGTTTGCTTGCGTGTCTTTTGCAACCCGCAAAGCGTGCACGCGGCCACTGTGCGTTGCAGCGTTTCCCAATCCGGATTCACCACTACCGACGACACCGGAATCGTCGCAACGTCGGTTGTGGTTTCGGTTAATTCGGGTTCGATCTGATCGCGCGGTTCCCAGCGCGTAATGCCCATCGCCTCTAAGTATCGACGACGACGCGTTTCTTCCGGGGAAATCATAATTTCGGCTCCATAACAAGAATCCGTCCTCGACCCGCTTCCGTGACAAGGACCGCGCCGCTTTCCATCACCGCGATGCCGTGCGGATCGTCGAGACCGGTCAATATCGTCTCCAGCGTACCATCCTTTAAACGCAACAATCGCCCCGGATTACCGCGCTCCGTCACCCACAACACGCCATCCGGCGCGCATTCGATTTGGCTCGGTTCGTCGAGGTCGTCAATCACGACTTTCAAGGTGCCATCTTTGTAACTTAGCACTCGACCCGTGCCGCTCTCGCCGATGAAAATCGTGCCATCTTGCGCCACCGCGAGTCCTTCGGGATTGTTCAAACCGGAAGTGATGACTTCGATGGCGCCGTTACGCAGCAAACGCACCAACCGACCGTTAACGCCGTTCTCGGTGACGATAACATCGCCATCCGGTAACCGCGCAATATGTTCGGGGCTATGTAAACCGTCGATGACACGTCGCTGATCGTTATCGAGATTAATGACGACGACGCGACCTTCGTTCGCTTGCTCCGCGACATAGATCACGTGTCCTTTCTTCAACAACAAACCGCGTGGATGATTCAAGCCGTTGGCGATGACATCGGTCTTACCACCGCGCACGCGTAGAATGCGCCCGTCGCCGTTCTCCAATACTTGCGTCACATACACATCGCCTTGCGGACTGACGACGATATCGTCGACCGCCGGCAAGTGCTGCGCCACCACGCGATAGCGCCAACCTTTCGCCGGCCGGAGATCGCCCGCGACGACTGTTGTCGCCCAACAAAGCAACAACAGGTACCCCATCTTCGCGATGAGATGCCCGCCTTGCCGCGACCGATTGGAAACGAATGTCGGCACTGTTTTAAATGGCTAGATCATCGTGGCCGCCTGCGGATGCGTACGCTCTCCGGGTGCGACCAATTTATTAAGGGCGTTTAAATACGCTTTGGCCGACGCAATAACAATGTCCGTATCCGCGCCATGACCATTAACGATGCGCCCGCCTTTCTCCAATCGTACCGTTACCTCTCCTTGGGAATCGGTACCGCTAGTAATGTTATTCACTGAATAAAGTAATAACTGCGTGGCCTCGCCGATAATGCCGTCGATAGCCTTGAACGACGCGTCTACCGGACCGCTACCGGGCGCGGTGGCGTGTTGTTCTAAACCGTTAATCGCCAACGTGACTTGTGCCAAGGGGATTTCCCCAGTTTGCGAACACACTTTGAGCGATACAAGCTGGAAATGTTCGTTTTCCTGCTCAAGATCCGCCTCCGTCACCAACGCCTGCAAATCTTCGTCGAAGATTTCGTGTTTCTTGTCGGCAAGATCTTTAAAGCGCTCGAATGCCGAATTTAATTCCTGTTCGGTTTTGAAATCGATGCCTAACTCCGACAAACGCTGGCGAAACGCGCTGCGGCCGGAATGCTTACCAAGCACTATGCGATTCGCGGTCCAACCCACATCCTCCGCGCGCATGATCTCGTAGGTCTCGCGCATCTTGATCACGCCATCCTGGTGGATGCCGGATTCATGCGCGAACGCGTTGGCGCCGACAATGGCTTTATTCGGCTGCACTGGAAAACCGGTGATACCCGCCACCAAGCGCGACGCCGGTACGATCTGCGTGGTATCGATGCGCGTATCGCACGAAAAAATATCGCGGCGCGTGCGCACCGCCATCACGACTTCCTCGAGCGAAGCATTACCCGCGCGTTCGCCGAGACCGTTGATGGTGCACTCAACCTGACGTGCGCCGTTTAACACCGCCGAGAGCGAGTTCGCAACCGCCAAACCGAGGTCGTTGTGACAATGCGTCGACCAAACCGCTTTGCTCGCGTTCGGTACGCGCTCGATCAAGGTTTTAATACGTTCGCCCCAGGCATGCGGAATGCTGTAACCGACCGTATCGGGAACGTTGACCGTACGCGCGCCCGCTTTGATCGCGGCCTCGAATACCCGACACAAGAAATCGATATCCGAACGCACCGCGTCTTCGGCCGAAAACTCGACATCGTCGGTGTATTGGCGCGCGTGTTTGACCATCTCTACCGCGCGTTCCAACACCTGCTCCGACGTCATGCGCAATTTATGTTGCATGTGAATCGGACTAGTGGCGATGAAGGTGTGAATGCGCCGCCGCTTCGCGGGGCGAATGGCTTCGGCAACACGATCGATATCTTTTTCTATCGCGCGTGCCAAACCGCACACGGTGCTTTCGGTCACGGCTTCGGCGACCGCTTTGACGGCGTCGAAGTCGCCTTTGCTCGCTGCGGGGAAACCAGCTTCGATGATATCCACACGCATGCGCTCAAGTTGCTTGGCGATGCGCACTTTTTCCTCGCGCGTCATGGAGGCGCCAGGGCTCTGCTCGCCGTCGCGCAAGGTGGTGTCGAAAATGATCAACTGATCGTTCATAACGTCCTCTGCATTTCTACGCCGCCGACGGCTCACGTATAGAGAAGGCCGTGGGCTGGCATTTTAATCGGGTTTGTGTGGCGTATGTTTACGGTCCTCGCCAGGACAGCTTAGGAGTGCGCCTAACGGCGCAGCAGCAGGAGTCGCAGAGACAGCAAAAGACCGGCCTCGCGGACGGAGGCGGCGGCAAAAAGACTTATGGAACGACGATTGAACATAGGTCTTAGATTACCCGAATCCGGGGGAATTTCAAACGCGGGGGCGATCCGGCAACTTTTCCCCACCTCGATGCAGACGGGCTAGCAGCCAATCGACCGGGCCAGATAAGGCATACCCGGCAAACGTCAGAAATAAGACCTTCGGCGGATCCAGCACAATCAACACGAACGCTAAGGGCACCGCCAAAATCGCGACAAACGGCACCCGCCCGCGCAGGTCGAGATCCTTAAAGCTGCGGTAGCGGATGTTACTCACC
>JAHFQD010000230.1 GCA_023266455.1 Candidatus Muproteobacteria bacterium | reverse complement strand
GTACGCATCGCTCACGGTGTATCCCGTGGCGGCGGGCATGCCGCTCGCGGAGTTGGTCACCGGACCGGCGGGTATTCATCTCGGCGAGAGATTCCCGCTTTGGGCGCGACTCTCGCCGCTGCGCTACGGGATCGTCGCCATACCTTCCGCGATTCTTTCTTACGAAGAATTTTCCAAAGGCGATTGGAAGCTCGGCACCGCTGACGCCGCGTTTACCGTGGGCGGTATCATGGCGTCGGCCGGTGTTTTTTGGGAACCCGCGGCGATGTTGGGTCCATGGGGCATCGGATTGATGTTCCTCGCCGCGCTTGCCAGCGCCGCGATCTGGCAATACAACCGCGTCGAAGCGTCGAACAAACACGAAAGCGATTACGATCCCGAACTTTATAAGATGGTGCAGCATTACATTTTCAACGACGCACCCGAAAAGGCGCGAGCAATTTTGAATCACACCGGTTCCGGCGTGAACGCGATGGTGGCGTTGCGGCAACTGGCGACATGGAAGGGCGTTTCCATGGAGCAATTGAACGAGTATTTGCGTGGGCGCAGTGTATCGGAGCTGAATGCATTGGTGCGAGAAGCGCATCATGTTCTCGACGAACACCTCGACACCGATACCGGCGTCATCCGCGCGACCGCGAGCGATCGCGACGATCAGCAAGCCGGCACCAAGACCAAGCAATATAGCGGCGGGGGGAAGAGCGGCGGCGGGCAAATCGAAATCGAGCATCACGCTGAAAGCCTGCGCGGTTTGGACAATTGGATGAAGCAACGCGGAATGGAATTAGTAAAAAAAGACGCGCCGACAGACACGGACGTCGATGCCGGTCTGCCGCCGCAACAGGCGCCGGATTTAACCCAGTTGTACGTGGTTCAGCCAGGCGACGACATTGAAACCGTGCTTCGTACCCATGGTGTTTCTCAGAAACAATTTCTTCACGATAACCCCTGGTTTCAGGATTGGTGATACCGGTTAGAATTCGTCTCAATTCGATTTCGTAACCGACGATGTCGGTTTAGTATGCTGCGGATGAATATGAGCGATATAACAATTCCGGTTTTAACCATCGATGGCCCCAGCGGTTCCGGTAAAGGCACGATCGGCCAACACTTGGCCTTGCGCTTGGGTTGGCACTTCCTCGATAGCGGGGCTTTGTATCGTGCCGTTGGCTTACTCGCGTCGCGTTCCGGCGATCAGGATTCCGCACGGCTGGTGTTCCTGTCGCGCCACCTTAATATCCGTTTCAAGGTCGTCCCAGACGGGACCGCCAAGGTCTTCTTATATGATAAGGAGGTCGGGGAAGAACTGCGGACCGAAGAAGCCGGTAATCTTGCTTCACAAGTCGCCGCTATTCCTGAGGTACGTATGGCCTTGTTGGCGAAACAACGGGCTTTTCAGCAATCTCCCGGTTTGGTTGCCGATGGACGCGACATGGGAACGACGGTGTTCCCAGATGCACTATTAAAGATATTTCTCACCGCCAGCGCCGACGTACGCGCTGAAAGACGGTATAAGCAGTTGAAGGAAAAAGGCTTCAATGCTAACCTCCCGCAGCTTTTGGGTGAGATTCGTGCCCGCGATGCGCGCGATACAGCGCGTCCGGTTTCGCCGCTGAAACCAGCGGCAGACGCCGTCGTTCTGGATGCCTCCACACTTAGTGTCTCCGAGGTCGTGCAGCGAATAGAGTCTTTGCTGCAGCCGCGATTGATGGAGTGGCAGCACCAATAACCGCATCGGGCATTAATCTCTTGTGTTCAACCTTCAACCCCGGGCATGGGTCGCGCCTCGAATCGCCGGCTATGCTTAAGTGCTTTATAACGGGCGTTGTTTTAAAGCCGTCTCTTCGCTGTCGGACGGTTCAACTTTGACGGGAATTTATGACTGAGAGTTTTGCGCAATTATTCGAGGAGAGCCTCAAAAAGATTCATCTTCAATCCGGTGATCTCATTACCGGTGAGGTTGTTCGAGTCGATGACGACTGGGTCGTGGTTCACGCCGGCCTTAAGTCCGAAGGCATTATTCCCGCACAAGAATTCAAAGATTCACATGGTGAGCTGCACGTCAAAGTCGGCGACCAAGTGGAAGTCGTCGTCGAAGCCGTCGAAGACGGTTCCGGCGAAACCCGTCTCTCGCGCGAGAAAGCGCAGCGCGTCAAAGCGTGGGAACAACTCGAAAAGGCGCACGAAGCGCAAACCATCGTCACCGGCATCATGACCGGCAAAGTGAAGGGCGGTTACACCATTGATGTACAAGGTGTCCGCGCGTTCCTGCCGAGTTCTTTGGTCGATGTGCGTCCCGTGCGCGATCCGTCTTATCTCGAAGGCAAAGAACTCGAATTCAAAGTCATCAAGATCGACCGCAAGCGCTCCAACGTCGTTGTATCGCGTCGTGCAGTGGTCGAAAAAGAAATGTCAGCCGAACGCGAAGCCTTGTTGTCTTCGCTGGAAGAAGGCCAAACCGTCAAGGGCATCGTCAAGAATCTCACCGACTACGGCGCGTTCGTGGATCTCGGTGGTATCGATGGCCTGTTGCACATCACCGACCTGGCGTGGAAGCGCGTCAAGCATCCGTCCGAAGTACTCAAGATCGGCGACGAAATTGAAGCTAAAGTATTGCGCTACGACCGCGAACGTAATCGCGTCTCGCTCGGTCTGAAGCAACTCGGCGACGATCCGTGGGTCGACATCCAACGCCGTTATCCGGAAGGCACGCGTCTGTTTGGTAAGGTCACGAACCTCACCGACTACGGCGCGTTCGTGGAAATCGAACCGGGCGTCGAAGGTTTGGTGCACGTGTCGGAAATGGATTGGACCAACAAGAACGTACATCCGAGCAAAGTCGTACAGCTCGGCGACGAAGTCGAAGTCATGATTCTCGACATCGATACCGAACGCCGCCGCATCTCGCTCGGTATGAAGCAGTGCATGCCGAATCCGTGGGAAGAGTTCGCCGCGAATCATCAGAAGAACGAGAAGATCAAAGGCAAGATCAAGTCCATCACCGATTTCGGCGTGTTCGTCGGACTCGAGGGCGGTATCGACGGTTTGATCCACCTTTCCGATCTTTCTTGGGCACAAGTCGGCGAAGAAGCGGTTCGCAATTTTAAGAAGGGCGACGAAATCGAAGCCGTCATCCTGTCTGTCGATCCAGAACGCGAGCGTATTTCGCTTGGCGTGAAGCAGCTCGATGGCGATCCATTCGCGTCCTTCGTGGCCGTACACGGCAAAGGCTCGATTGTGAAGGGGCTAGTAACGGCGGTCGATCCCAAGGGCGCTACCATCAAGCTCGGTGACGACGTCGAAGGCTATCTGCGTTCTTCCGAAATCTCCCGTGAGCGCATTGAAGACGCGCGCTCGATATTGAAGGAAGGCGACGAAGTCGAAGCCAAGATCACGACGATCGACCGTAAAAATCGTAAGTTGACGTTGTCTATCCGCGCCAAAGACTTGGAAGAAGAAACCGAAGCGGTGCAGGAATACGCCCGTAAGGCTGCCACAGCGACCACCTCGCTGGGCGACAAGTTGAAGGAAAAGCTGGGCGGACAAGAGAGCAGCGAAGGCTAAAAAAAGCATAAGCCGCAAACGGACTTGCAAACGGTTGTCGAGTTTCCTATAGAAGGGATATGACCAGATCGGAACTTATCCTAGCACTGGCCGCCAAGCAGCCCCAGCTAGATCACCGCGACGTCGAGTTAGCGGTTAAGGAATTGCTGGAGCAAATGGCGGCGGCGCTTTCGATGGGAAATCGGATCGAAGTGCGCGGTTTCGGTAGCTTTAGTTTGCACTACCGTCCGCCGCGCACCGGCCGCAATCCGAAGACCGGCGAAACCGTCAGCGTTCCGGATAAGTTTGTTCCGCACTTCAAACCTGGCAAGGAACTGCGCGAGCGTGTGAATGGAGAAGGCGACCCCGTCTAACCTTCATTGCGTTATATCTAGAGAAACGGCATCGAATTCGATGCCGTTTTATTTTGTGCATTATTTTCTCGCCGTTTAGTCCAGCCGATGTCCGCCGCCAA
>JAHFQD010000229.1:1211-4023 GCA_023266455.1 Candidatus Muproteobacteria bacterium | reverse complement strand
GTTTCAACCTCGACGTTGCGCGGCCCGTTCGTAGACTCGGCTCAATTCCTGAGCGACGACCGTCCAATCGTATTTCTGCTCTACCAACTTCCGTCCTGCTGCACCAAGTCCTTCAGCACGGCGTGGATCGCGCAGCAACGTCACGACTGCGCGCGCGAATTCCTCGGGCGTATCGGCCGTCATCAATTGCTCGCCCGATGTTACGTCTAAACCTTCGCAACCAACGGCGGTGGAAACTAACGCTTTGCTCATCGAAAGCGCGTCCAAAATTTTTAAGCGAGTACCGCCACCGATGCGCAGCGGCACCACATAAACCGCCGCTTCGGAAATCAGCGGTCGCACGTCTTCGACTAAGCCGGTGAGCCGTACGCGCGGATTTTCCGCGATGTCTTTAATACTTTGGCGGTCTGGGCTCTTGCCGACCACAGTAAGCGTTACGTCGGGGATCTCCGCCGCGATGCGCGGCAAGATTTCGGCGCAGAAATAACGGATAGCGTCGTGATTCGGAAACCAGGTCAACCCGCCGACAAAAACGAGATTATTAGGTCGCATCGGCGCATCGGTACTGCGAAAGTAAGTCGTGTCGACACCGTTGGGAATCGACGTGACGCCGCGAATACCGGCGAGTTCTTCTAATTGACGCGCGTCGAGTTCGGAGACCGCCACTACCTGATCGACGCAGCGACACACCCGGCTCTCGTAGGCGCGCAATTTGAAATATTGATAACCCAAATATAACTTAGCGAGAACGTTCGGCGTATTTTCCATACGCCGGCGGATGATTACCGACTCGACATTATGTTCAACCAGCACCACCGGCTTGCCTCGGCAAATACCGAGATAGTCGCCAAGGTGCAGCATGTCCAAGTGCACGACGTCGATCGACTCTTTACTCATCAACGCGCGCACTTTTTGCACCATCGCGCGCGAGCGATATTTGACCGCATGCAACGGCGCGGCCACGAATACTTCTAAAAACATGTCGAGGAACAAACGCCATTTAGTCGCACCCATATGCAGCGGCACATGATCGACGTGCGCGCAGAAGCTGCGCAGATGCTCAAGCCCTTCGAGTTCTTCCGGCGTTTGCACGAATGTGAGGAGATAAATCTCGTGCCGCTTGGCCGCCTCACGCAGCAAGTTGTACGTGCGCAACGCTCGGCCTTCGTAGAGCGGATACGGGCTCTTCGTGGTAAGGACCAATATTTTCACTGCTGCTTGCTCTTATCTTGTTCTTGAACGCCGAAGACGAGGTTGTAAAGGCGATCGTAGGTTTTCTTACCGAGGGTACGGGCGACGGCCGTCTTGGCCGCGGCCTTGGCAGCATGATAGAGCATCGTGCTGCGTCGGCGCAAAAGCAAATCGCGAAAACCGTCGAAGCCGATTTCGTGCTTGACCGCGATCCGGCGCCAAAAGAAATGATCCGTCGACGGCGTGTTGAACCCGAACTGCGAACCGCAGCCACCCAAGTAACCGGCGGCCTTCACCACCGGAACATAAAACGGATTGCTGTCGCCGTTCGGCAAAGACAAAAATCGCGTCGCGCCGCCGAGTTTGTCTTCGAGCATGCGTTTGGAACCGACGAATTCGTCGCGAGTGCGTTCTTTGGTCAAGGTCGATAGTAAAGGATGGTTGGCGGTATGCGACTCGATCTCCATACCTTGGCGATGCATCTCGCTAAGTTCGGACCAGCGCATCATGAACGGCTCGTCGATACGGTTGGTAACGACGAAAAACGCAGCGCCGAACCCGTGGCGCTGCAAAATCGGGAAAGCATGGCGATAGTTTCCGGCAAAGCCATCGTCGAAGGTGATCACCACCGGCTTCGGCGGCAAGCTCGCCTGACCTTGGGACCAGTTATATAGATCGTTCAACGATACCGATTGGAATCCTTCCGCCGCCAGGAACGCCATCTGACGATCGAAGTCCTCGCGCACAAGGATGTACCCACGTTGTGTCCAGCGCGCGAGTTCGTCGACCTCGTCGCGTTCCGCGACTTCGTGGTACATCAATATTGGAATACCGCTGAGCCAACTCACTGGACTAAAAATACCTGAAAATTTTTGTGTAAACGCACCGCCGAAAGGCCGCGCAGTATAACACGATCGATTCATATTGAGCTCGCCGGTCACGATATTTAACCCGCCTATCCGATTGCCTACCGTTTGTCAGAGAAATCCCACACTAGGCGTTTATAGCACCCTCGGAATGATCTAGGATTCAAGCCATAAATAGACAAGCACTTGTTATCTAACACGCCCCCAGACACAACTGATTGATCTGGCGCGTGCATCGCCGACAGACCAAGGAACAATAACTTAATATGAGCGGAAGCCGGTCCCCTATTCTTTCCTGTAAACCCCTGCTGTTCTTAGCGCTAGCGGCATTGTTAACAGCCTGCGGCGGTGGTGGCGAAGGCGCCAGTTCTTCTTCCGGCAGCAGCAATACCTCTTCCAGCTCTACTCCTTCTCAGTCTTCTCCACCGCCGGCGTCAAATCTAGCAACTTCGATGTATAGCGTTTCTTGGCAAGAAATCGTGGATTCGCGTTTAACCGGTTACAAACTTTATTACTCGACGGCCCCGTTTAGCAGTGGCTCGAACATCAAAACCGTGACTTTGGGAACGGATACTAGCTATTCCTTCAGCCCAGGTTCATCTGGCATTACCAAAGGATCCACCGTTTATTTAGCCGTTGCCGCTATCGGAACCGGCCTTGAATCGCCGTTGTCGGATACGACGACGGTTACTGTGCAGTAATAGAGGGAGAATTTTATGTCTACGACCTTCCAACGCGCGCGACGCTTACCTTTA
>JAHFQD010000229.1:0-1201 GCA_023266455.1 Candidatus Muproteobacteria bacterium | reverse complement strand
CCCTGCCGGTATTGGCACAAGCGGCGACGACGGTTTTCTATTCCGATTTGGATAGCGGTCCTAATACGGGCGGTCTGAACAACAAGGGCGTGTTCGTGACGGTATGGGGTAAAGGCTTCGGCACTTCTCAAGGAACGGTCACCGTCGGTGGCGGTCAAGCCGATAACTATCTTACTTGGTCGGATACCAAGGTTACTTTCCAGCTCGGGGCGAATGCGCAAACGGGCAATATTGTCGTACGAACCGCGGCCGGACAAAACTCGAACGGCGTTGCCTTCACAGTACGCAGCGGACGTATTTTATTCGTAACTTCGAATGGAACCGGTAACGGCGCCTATGCAACGCCGATGTCACCTTACGTTGTTTATTCAGGTATGCAGGCCGGCGATACTTATTACTTCCGCGCCGGTACCTACGACAAAGACTACGACACCGCCAATTGGAACGAGAGTAACTACAACCTGGGCTCTGGTAAGGGTGGCACGTCGGGCAATCCGGTGGCGTTTGTGGGTTATCCAGGTGAAACCGCGATCATCCGCGCCGTCTCCGGTGCTGGACGCGCGAACTTCCATTTCCGCGACGGCGACGCGGTTACCGCGCATGCGAACTACGTCACGATCGCCAACCTGACGTTGCAAGGCGAGCAAAACTGCATCGACGGCGGCGCCGATACCAGCGCCTACAACGAAAAAGCCAAGAGCGGCGCGGCGGGATTGCGTATCGTCGGTAACGTGTTATCGGCGAGCTACAGCAACAACACCATGACCGGCATGCTCACCATCGGTGGCGACGGCGCGCGCGTATACGGCAACGAGCTGAAAAACACCGGTGCGTCTCCGCCGATTAACAACAATCACGGTATGTACATTCAAGTAGGTTCGAGCGATATCGACGTGGGTTGGAACTATCTGCACGATCTGCGTATGGGCCACGTGATTCAAGTTCATACCGACGGCGCCTTCGTTTACACCAATATCCGCATTCACGATAACGTGATCACCGCCGCCAACGTCGACGACAGCCGCGGCATCAACATTGGTAATGCGCTCTCAGGCACGTACGGCGCGATTTACAACAACGTGTTGTACAACCTCGGCCAAGATTTCAGCGGTATCGCGATCTACTGGGGCGACTAGAAGGTCTACAACAACACGCTTTATAACGTTAAGGCTTCCAGCGGCATGATTTGGGTCAGCGGCCA
>JAHFQD010000228.1 GCA_023266455.1 Candidatus Muproteobacteria bacterium | reverse complement strand
TCGGTCTCGCCGGACGCGAGAACCTCGATAACCTTATTTTCGTCATCAACTGCAATTTGCAGCGTCTCGACGGCCCGGTGCGCGGCAACGGCAAGATCATCCAAGAACTCGAAGCCGAATTCCGCGGCGCGGGTTGGAACGTTATTAAATTAATTTGGGGCGGTTACTGGGACCCGCTGATCGCGCGCGACACCACCGGCTTGCTGCGCAAACGCATGGAAGAGTGTGTCGACGGCGAATATCAAACCTTCAAGTCGAAAGACGGCGCGTTCGTGCGCGAACATTTCTTCGGCAAGTATCCGGAGCTGAAGGAAATGGTCGCCAATTGGTCCGACGACGACATCTGGCGTCTGAACCGTGGTGGTCACGATCCGCATAAGGTTTACGCCGCGTATCACTCGGCGGTGAACCATAAAGGTCAACCGACCGTGATCCTCGCCAAGACTGTGAAAGGCTACGGCATGGGCGAGGCCGGCGAAGCGCAGAACATCACCCATCAGCAAAAGAAGATGGGCACGACTTCGCTCAAGTCGTTCCGCGATCGCTTTAAGCTGCCGCTGACCGACGAGCAATTGGACAAACTCGCGTACATCAAACCGGCGCCCGACTCGCCGGAATATAAGTATCTGCAAGAACGCCGTACGTCGCTCGGCGGTTATCTGCCGGCGCGCCGACGCAAGGCCGCGGCGTTGACCGTACCGCCGTTATCCGCGTTCGACACCATGTTGAAAGCCTCCGGCGAAGGCCGCGAGTTTTCCACGACCATGGCGTTCGTGCGTATGCTGGGCGTGTTGGTGAAAGACAAAACCATCGGCAAGTACGTGGTCCCCATCGTCGCCGACGAATCGCGTACCTTCGGTATGGAAGGCATGTTCCGTCAGCTCGGCATTTGGTCGCACATCGGTCAGTTGTATACGCCGCAAGACAAAGACCAGCTGATGTTCTACCGCGAGGAAAAGCACGGTCAGATTCTGCAAGAAGGCATCAACGAACCGGGCGCGATGTCGTCCTGGATCGCCGCCGCCACGGCGTATTCGACGCACGGCGTGCAGATGATTCCGTTCTTTATCTATTACTCCATGTTCGGCGTGCAGCGCTGCGGCGATTTGTGGTGGGCCGCTGGCGATTCGCGCGCGCGTGGATTCTTATTCGGTGGCACGTCCGGTCGCACGACGCTGAACGGCGAAGGTCTGCAACACGAAGATGGCCATTCGCACGTTTGGGCCGCGGGCATTCCGAATTGCATTCCCTACGACCCGACGTTCGCTTACGAACTCGCGGTGATCATGCACGACGGTCTGCGTCGCATGTATCAAGAGCAAGAAGACGTTTTCTATTACGTCACCGTGATGAACGAAAACTACGAGCACCCGGCGATGCCGGACGGTGCGGAGCAGGGCATCTTGAAGGGTATGTATTCCTTTAAGAAGGCCGCCGACGGCAAAGCGCCGCGCGTGCAGTTGCTCGGTTCGGGCGCGATCCTGCGTGAAGTCATCGCGGCGGCAGACATGCTCAAGAAAGATTGGGGCGTCGACGCCGATATTTGGAGTTGCCCGAGCTTCACCTTGCTCGCGCGCGAAGGCAACGACACCGCGCGTTGGAATTTGCTGCATCCGGCCGAGAAGCCGCGCTTGTCGTACGTCGAGCAATGCTTAAAAGATACGAAAGGCCCGATCATCGCCTCGACCGATTACATCCGCTCGTTCGCAGAACAAATTCGTCCGCTCATGCCGCGCCGTTACACCGTGCTCGGCACCGACGGCTTCGGTCGTTCGGACACGCGCGAACAACTGCGTCATTTCTTCGAAGTCGACCGTCGCTGGGTCACCGTCGCCGCGCTCAAAGCGCTAGCCGACGAAGGCCAACTGGATCGCGCGAAAGTCGTGGAAGCGATTAAGAAGTATGCGATCGATCCATCGAAGCCGAATCCGATGACGGTGTGAAGTAGATGGTTTTCGCTAGACATCTTTAAATGTGAGGTTTCCCATTGCTCCGAGACGTAACCCCCTCTCACACAGGGAGAGGGTCGGGGTGAGGAGCGGAAAGGGGATATTATCCCCTCACCCTCTCCCTGCGGGAGAGGGGACGTAATTGTTGAGGCCAGTGCGTTATTGAACGCGTGCCAGCGCTAACGATGGAATAAAGAATGCCCCAAGTAATGGAAGTCAAAGTTCCCGACATCGGCGATTTCAAAGACGTGCCGGTGATCGACGTGCTCGTGAAACCGGGCGACGCAGTGAAGATCGACGACCCGATCATTACGCTCGAATCCGATAAGGCCGCGCTCGAAGTGCCGACGCCGGTCGCGGGGACGGTCAAAGAAATCAAAGTTAAAGTTGGCGACAAACTTTCCCAAGGCAGTATCGTATTGCTGCTCGAAACCGGCGATGGCGCTGCGGCTAAGCCGGCGACGCCGTCCGCACCAACGGCAGCGTCGGGTGCCGTTCCTAGCAATGCAACGTCGTCCAAATCCGTCGCATCGACGTCCGCGTCGACCAGCGCAACGCCAGCTAAATCGGCGATGTCTGCACCAGCGTCGACAGCCGCATCGTCGCGTGCCGCCGGATCCGCGCCCGTGCCGGGACTGACTGAAGAACCCGCTGTACCGTTGACCGCGGAGCCTTTACCCGCGCCAAAAGAATGGGTCGCGAACACTGGCGGCGGCAAGCACTACCACGCCAGCCCTTCCGTGCGCAAAATCGCGCGCGAGTTCGGCGTCGATATTTCGAAAGTCATCGGTACCGGTCCTAAAGGTCGCATCGTCAAAGAAGACGTGCAGAACTTCGTCAAATCCGCGCTTGCGGGTGGCGGCGGTGGTGGCGCGGGACTGAATCTTCCGCCGTGGCCGAAAGTCGACTTCGCTAAGTTCGGTCCGATCGAAATCAAACCGCTGTCGCGCATCAAGAAAATTTCCGGCCCGGTGTTAGCGCGTAACTGGGTAATGATCCCGCACGTTACGCAATTCGACGAAGCCGACATCACCGACTTGGAACAATTTCGCGTATCGATTAATAAGGAAATTGAAAAGACCGGCGTCAAAGTGACGATCCTGGCGTTCCTGATTAAAGCGAGCGTCGCCGCGCTCAAGAAATTTCCCGAATTCAACGCTTCGCTCGACGGCGATCATTTGGTGTTGAAGCAATATTTCCATGTCGGCTTCGCCGCCGACACGCCGAATGGGTTAGTCGTACCGGTGGTGAAAGACGCGGATAAAAAATCCGTCGTCGAAATTGCGAGCGAGTTGGCCGTGCTCGCCGCCAAGGCGCGCGACGGTAAACTCGCGCCGACCGAGATGCAGGGCGGATGTTTTTCCATTTCCAGCCTTGGCGGTATCGGTGGCACCGCATTCACGCCCATCATCAACGCGCCCGAGGTCGCGATCCTTGGCGTCTCGCGCAGCGAGATCAAACCGCGTTGGGACGGCGAACAGTTCTTGCCGCGCTTAATGCTGCCGTTGTCGCTCTCCTACGATCACCGCGTCGTCGACGGTGCTTCCGCCGCGCGCTTCATCACACATCTGGGACAAGTACTCGCCGACATGCGTCGGGCGATGTTGTAACAAGAGGGAAGGATGGCAAAAACGATCGACGTGACCGTCCCCGACATCGGGGATTTCAAAGACGTGCCGGTAATCGAAGTAATGGTCAAACCTGGCGACGTTATCAAAGCCGAAGACGCGCTGATCACGCTCGAATCCGAAAAAGCGACCATCGACGTGCCCGCGCCCAGCGCCGGCACGGTGAAAGCAATTAAAGTAAAAGTCGGCGACAAAGTTTCGCAAGGAAGCGTCCTTCTAACGTTAGAAACTTCCGACGCCGCGGCGCAGCCGTCGTCGACAGCGCAATCTTCGCCGAAGGCACAATCTACAAGTTCATCTCCTGACCGTGGCATGAAGTCCCCTCTCCATCCGGGAGAGGGCCAGGGTGAGGGGAGTAAACAACAAAAAGCCACAACCACATCCCTCACCCCAACCCCTCTCCCGGTGGGAGAGGGGCTAAAAACCGCTGGCCTTTCAACCTACACCGGCA
>JAHFQD010000227.1 GCA_023266455.1 Candidatus Muproteobacteria bacterium | reverse complement strand
CCCAGACGGTAGCGGCGCCAGCGGAAAATCCGTAGTATTTGCCACCTCACCGGGGTGTTTTGGGATTAATAACGTATGCGAATTCTTTTCTGGGCCAGTTTGGCCGCGATTTTCTATACCTATGCGGGTTACTCGTTAACCATCTTATTAGTGGCGCAGTTCATCCGGCGTCCGATCATGCGCGCGCCGTTGGAACCACGCGTTACCTACCTAATTACGGCCTATAACGAAGAAAAAAATATCCGCGCTAAATTAGAGCAAGTGCTGTCGCTCGATTATCCGCATGACCAGCTTGAGATCATCATCGCTTCCGACGGTTCGACGGACAATACCGACAACATCGCGCGCGAGTTTTCCGATCGCGGTGTGCGCGTCGTGCGCGTGGAAGGCCGCGTCGGCAAAACCGAAACGCAAAACCGCGCGGTGCACGAAGCAACGGGCGACATCATTATCTTCTCCGACGCGACGACGTTTTACGAAAAATCCGCGATTCGGAACATTGCGCGCAACTATGCCGATCCGACCGTCGGCGCCGTCAGCGGCCGTTACGAATACCGTAATCCTTCCGGCGCAGCCATCGGTTTCGGCAGCATTCTGTTCTGGAAATACGAAAATCTAATCAAGACGCTGCAAACGCGCATTCACACCATTAGTGGTTGCTGCGGTTGCATTTATTCGGTGCGCCGCGCGCTGTACGAACCGTTGCCGGCCGACATCATCAGCGATTTGGTGGAACCATTGAAAATTCTGGAGAAGGGCTATCGCATCGTCTTCGAACCCGAAGCGATTGCCTACGAAGAGACCACGGAAAAAACCGCGGAAGAGTTCAGCATGCGCGTACGCGTGGTCACGCGCGGTATTCGCGGGCTGCTCTACATGCGCGCGCTGTTCAACCCGTTCCGCTTCGGTTTCGTGTCGTTCCAGCTGTTTTCACATAAAGTCATGCGTTGGCTGATCCCGGTGTTCTTGGCATTGGTGTTCGTCGCCAACGCGCTTCTGATCGGTGGTTCGCGGTTTTATCAACTCGTATTCCTGTTGCAATTGGCGTTTTATGGCTCGGCCCTAATCGCCTGGTTTATGGAACGAAAAAATATTACGCTGCGCCTGTTCAAGCCGTTTACGATTCCGCTTTATTTCATCACCGTCAACGCCGCCGCCGTGGTCGCCATGTACCGCGTGTGGAAAGGGCATAAGGCGGTGACGTGGGAGACGGTAAGACGATGAAGCCGTTGAATATTGTTTTTGTCACGCAGAACGATCCGTTCTACGTGCGTATTTTCTTCGAAGAATTTTTACGCATCTGCGAGCGGCGCGACGAGATTAAAGCCGTCGTGATCGCGCCCGCGATGGGCAAGAAAAGCTTCGGCGCCTTGCTGCGACAGATGCTCGACTTCTACGGCCCGATCAATTTCGTGCGCGTCGGCATCAAATACGTCTTCTACAAGATCGCCGCGAAACTGCCGCGTGGGTTACGTCTCGGACGTTTCTACTCCGTCGAACAAGTATGCAATCAATATGGCGTGCGCGTGTTGCACATCGCCAACATCAATTCGCCGGATTTCTTGCAACAACTCGCGCCATGGAACGTTGATTTAATCGTCTCCGTCGCCGCGCCGCAGATTTTCCGCGAAGGATTGATTTCGCTGCCACGCCGCGGATGCATCAACATCCACAATGCCAAACTGCCGAAGTATCGCGGCATGCTGCCGAACTTCTGGCAAATGTATAACGGCGAGAAAGTGGTCGGCACGACCATTCACCGGATTAACGCCGGTCTGGACGACGGCGACATCTTGCTGCAAAAAGAAACGCCGATCGAAGCCGGCGAAAGTCTCGATGCGTTGATCCGCCGCACCAAATGTTTGGGCGCGCATTTCATGGTCGAAGCGCTGAATAAATTTCGCGAAGGCGAACCGCAAGGCTTGCCGAACTTAAAAGAAGAAGCGACCTATTTCACGTTTCCGACACGCGCTGACGTCAAGGAATTCCGTCGCCGAGGATATCGGTTGATATGAAGAACGCGTTGTCGTTCGACATCGAAGACTGGTTTCAAGTCGAGAACTTGAAACCAGCGATTTCGCGCGACCAATGGGATCATCTCGAACTGCGCGTTGAAGCCAGCACGCGTCGAATCCTATCGCTGTTGCGCGAGAACGGATCGCACGCGACGTTTTTTATTCTCGGTTGGATCGCCGAACGTTGTCCGGATTTGGTGCGCGAAATCGACCGCGAAGGGCACGAAGTCGCCTCGCACGGTTACGGACATGAATTGGTCTACAACCTCACACCCGAAGCGTTCCGTGCGGATCTACTTAAGTCGCGCGAAGTGCTCGAAGGCATCATTAAGAAACGCGTGGTCGGTTATCGCGCGCCGAGTTTCTCGATTACGCCGGAAAATCTATGGGCGCTCGACGTCTTGAAAGAAACCGGGTTCGAATACGATTCGAGCGTTTTCCCAACCTCGGTGCACGATCGTTATGGCTTCGCCGGCTGCAGCACACGCCCGTTCGTTTGGCCTAATGGCCTGATCGAAATTCCACTGTCGGTATATAAAATAGGGCGCGTCGCGTTACCGGCCGCCGGCGGCGGTTATTTCCGTTTATTTCCCTACGGTTATTTCCGTGGCATTTTTTCCAAACTGAATCGTCGCCAAGAACCGTTTACGTTCTACATGCATCCGTGGGAGCTCGATCCGGGTCAGCCGCGCGTCGACGTTCCTTGGTTTTATCGTTTCCGTCATTACGTGAACTTGCATAAGACCGAAGCGCGTCTGCGTAAGCTCTTGCAAGATTTTCGTTTCACCAGTTTGCCCGGCGCGCATGCGCTCGACAATTTAAAAGCCGGCGCGGCGCCGCTTCCGACGCGTAAGCGTGTGGTTTATATCATCGACCGACTTGGCACTAATCAAGCCGGCACCGAGAACCAGTTGATCAAGATGATCAACGGCATCGATCAAGAACGTTTCGAGCCGCATTTAATTTGTCTCAACGATCATCCCTGGTTTAAAGAAAACCGCGCGACGCTCAAGTGCGAATCCCATGTGATCGAGGTCAATCGATTCAAGCATCCGACGACCTACGTTAATTTTCTGCGTTTAGTACGCTTCCTGAAAAAATTGAAGCCCGATGTGGTGCATACATTCTTTCCCGTCGGCAATATTCTCGGTGTCATTGGCGCGCGTCTCGCCGGTATCAAGAATGTCGTTTCCAGCCGGCGCGACTACGGCGAGTGGATGCGTGGCGATTATCTGGCCATGACGCGCTTCGCCAATCGATTTGTTAAACGCATTACGACCAATTCCCATCGCGTGAAAGAACTCACCGAACGCGTAGAAAAATTCGACGGCGACCGCATCGACGTTTTTTACAACGGTATCGATCTCAGCGGTTTTTCCAAGCCGACGCGCGACGAAACGCTTAAGCAAGAGCTCGGTATCCCCAGCGCGCATAAAGTCGTCGGTATCGTCGCCAACTTTCGGCCGATGAAACGCCATGAAACTTTGATACGCGCGGCCCAAGCGGTCTTGGCGCTGCGTAGCGATGTGGATTTCGTATTCGTCGGACAAGAGGTCGGTTACGACGGCATGCAGAAGCGTTTGGAAACGCTCGCGCAAGAACTCGGCGTACGGCAACGTGTGCACTTCGTCGGCGCGCGTAAAGACATTTCGCGTTGTTTGTCGATCTTCGACGTCGGTATCAACTGTTCAGAAGGGGAAGGGTTATCGAACGCGGTCATGGAATACATGGCCGCCGGCGTTCCCTGCGTCGTATCCGACAGCGGCGGCAATCCTGACTTGATCACCGGCGATGTTCACGGCGCCGTATTCGCGTTGGACGATCACGCCGCGCTCGCCGCTGAAATACTCAAATTGCTCGACGATCCTCAACGTGCCCAACGATTCGCCGCCGCCGCGCGGCAACGGATCGAAACCGAGATGAGTCTGCCGACGATGCTGAAAAACTATCAACGCTACTATGAGCGTTTAATCGGCGCCGTACGAACCGAACCGGCCGACGCGCAACGTTCTCCCGCTGAAC
>JAHFQD010000226.1 GCA_023266455.1 Candidatus Muproteobacteria bacterium | reverse complement strand
ACGTGAAGCGCGTGGCGTTGACCTTCGACGCCTGTTCCACCAGTCGGCCGAGCCAATACGACGAACGCATCACCAGAACGCTCGTCGAGCTGAAAGTGCCGGCGACGATTTTCCTCGGCGGCAAATGGATGGAAGAACATCCGCAGCAAACGCGCTATCTCGCGTCCATGCCGCAATTCGAGTTGGCGAATCACAGCTATCTGCATCCGCATATGACGAAAGTCTCGGACGAGCGACTGCTCTCCGAAATCAAACGCACGCAAGATATTTTGTTTAACCTCACCGGTCGGCGCGCAACCTTATTTCGCGCGCCTTACGGCGAGATCGACGATCGCCTGGTACGACTGACGGCGGAATCGGGTTTGGTCACGGTGCAGTTCGATCTCGCCTCGGGCGACGCCGACGAGCACTTCAGCAAGCAAATCCTGGCCGATTACACGTCACGCCAAGCGAAAAACGGTTCCATCATCGTTATGCACATTAACCGCCGCGGCTGGCATACCGCCGAAGCCTTGCCCGATATCATCGCGCGCCTGCGGCAGCGCGGTTTCGAATTCGTCACCGTCAGTGAGCTCATGGCGCCGACACCGGCGCCCGACGCTGGGCAGCCGGAAATCCCGCCCGTACAATTGCAATTCCCCTAAAACGTCGAACACCTTGTTCGCACGGAGTTATCATGGAATGGAACCCGAACGCCGTCGCCGGCATCTCGATGTTGTTGATCACCGTGGCCACCGCTAGCGTCAAAGCGGCGGAACTCGTCGCCGGCCACGCCGCGCCCGCGTTTACCCTCAACGATCAAAATAACAAAACCCATCGTCTCGCTGATTACCAGGGACATTGGGTCGTGCTTTATTTTTACCCGAAAGACGACACGCCGGGATGCACCACCGAAGCCTGCAACTTCCGCGACGACTTACCGACGTTGCGCGCGTTGGGCGTGCAGATATTGGGCATGAGCGATGACGACGAAAGCAGTCACTCGAAGTTCGCCGAGAAACACAGCCTGCCGTTTCCATTACTCGCCGATCGCGGCGGCGCGGTGGCGAAAGAATACGGTTCGTTGTGGTCGTTCGGTCCATTCAAACTGACCAAACGCCACACGTTCATCATTGATCCACAAGGAAAGGTCGCGCGCGTCTATCGCAGCGTACGGCCGGCGGAGCACAGCAAAGAAGTAATCGATGCGGTGAAAGAATTACAACAAAAGAAGAATTGATCTGCTCATGGACGCACGGCGCGGGGATCTAACTTTCCGTCATG
The DNA here is from genome assembly GCA_023266455.1 of Candidatus Muproteobacteria bacterium. GTDB lineage: Bacteria > Pseudomonadota > Gammaproteobacteria > Acidiferrobacterales > Sulfurifustaceae > JAHFQD01. The sequence goes on along the minus strand of JAHFQD010000226.1, from coordinate 2,778 downwards.
AAGCGCTTTATGAAGCCGCTCGCGTTATCGTCTTCGGTCTGCCGAACGTTTAGTAAGCACCGCGACGCTTGCGCTGTTGAATAGTCGTCGTGCCCTCGGGTGACGCAGGTGCTTTTTGGCCATCGGCCGCGGGATTACCCGTACCGCTGGCATCGGGACCCGGTCCGGTGTTTGACAGCGGCGGCCCTTCGTAGGGAACGACGTTGCGGTTCGGATCGATCTCTTTCTTCTCCGCCTGGCGCGCACCTTCGCAGGGATCTTTCTGGTAAATAATTTTTCCGTCTTGGCCGGTGCATTTGTAAACGTCTTCCGCGAACGCGGGCACGACGTTCGCGAGACCGAGGACAATGCTCAGTACCTGCACTACACCGAATACGCGTTGTTTGTTCATGGTTCGACGCCTGTCAGAAAATAATAGCGTTTCCCACGCGGCGAGCAAAACGATCTATTCGCTCGACGGATGGATTTGGAATTCAGCGGTTTTATCCATCGCCGCCAGGGCTTCCGATAACCGATAAAAATTATCGCGGTCCTGCGTGCGCAGCGTCATGTCGTAATGAAACACTCGGCCATCTTGCATCAAGGCATAACCCGGATTCGCGGCGGTGCAATGATGATGCGCGACCAACGCCAGTAACTCTTCCAGCGTCACGCGATTAGCGATGCGCGTGCGCAACTCAAGCCGCGCGTAATGCCGCGTCGGCATAATCGCTTCGAGCCAGCGGAACAACGACAGCGCGCCGAGCGTGAGCGCGGTGCTGAAGGCCGCAGCGACGTAAAAGCCGATGCCGATCAAAATGCCGATGGCGGCCGTGATCCAAATCGACGCCGCCGTGGTCAATCCGCGAATCGTGAAGTGATCCTTCATAATCACACCGGCGCCGAGAAAACCGATACCGGTCATGATGCCCTGCGCCATGCGCGTCGGGTCGATGCGCAACGCTTCCACCGGAACTGTGGGCAATAATTCCACCTGATACAGCGTTAACAACATCAGCAAACTCGACGCCATGCACACTAACGCGTGCGTGCGAAATCCCGCGGGCCGTCCTTGATAGCTGCGCTCGAGACCGATGAGTCCGCCAGCGAGTAAGGCGAGGATAAGATGGGCGGTAGTGGTGAAATAAACTTCTTCGGCAAACATGCGCTCACCCTTTGCGCGGCGCGTTGCCGGCCGGCGAATTGAATGGATAGGACACGACGTTTTCCATTTTGCCGTCGAGCGCGACGATCTTCGCTACGCCTTGTTTTTCCACTTCGTCGATGCGCACCACGGAGTGAATCGGTACGTGCGTCGTCGGCACACCGTCGAATTCCGTCTTGAGTCGTTCTTCGGAAGGATCAATTACGACCGAGGATTTTTCGCCGAATACCAAACCTTCGATTTCGATAAACCCCAAGAGGTCGCTCTGCCCGACGTGCTTGGCGTAGACCTCGTATACCTTGCCTTGATTGACGAATTGCACTCGATAAAGCCGTTTCTTTGCCATGCTCGATTACGCCGATTTCTTAATTTTAATCCTAGCAGGTGCGACGGGGTCGTCGATACCTAACGCCATAACCGGACCTTGTTGTCGTCGTCGGCCGATGCGATCGCACGACCGTCGCCGGACACGGCGAGCGCACGCACGATCGCGGCGTGTCCATCCAACCGCGCGCCGACGTTGCCGGTCTGGGCGTCGCGAATTTCGATAACGTCGCGCAAGCCGCCGAGGATCAACCATTTACCGTCATGGCTAAACGTCACGGCGTGAATCATTTCCGGCGCGCCGGTGAAGGTGCGATCGTCGCGTTCCAACCCGACACGCAACACTTTCAGAAAGCCGCCGTGGCCGCCGGAAACGAGCCAACGCCCATCCGGCGAATACGCCAACGCCGTCACCGCTTCGCGCTGCGCTGGGGTATAGAGCAGTTCGCCGCCGTTCGGCATTTCCCAGGATTGAATCCCGCCGGCAGCGTCGGCCGCGGCGAGCAAGCGTCCGTTAGGCGCCATCGCCAGCGCCAACACCGACGCGCGCGCCTTCAGTGTGCGCAATTGCGCGCCGCCTTCGACGTCCCACATGATGACGGCAGCATCGTCGTCGGCGCTAATCAGCCACTTACCGTCGGCGGAAAACACCATCGCGTTGATCGTGTCCGTATGCCCCCGCAACGGCTGCATTTGTTTTTCTTCTGCTGCGTTCCACAAAGTAATGGCGTTGTCGGCGCCGACATAGGCGAGCCATTTGCCATCTGGCGACGCGGTTAAGAGTCCCGGATTCTTGGTCTTGCCCGACAGCGCTTGCACCGATTCGCCGGTGTCGGCATTCCATAAGTTCACCGTGCCATCGTTCAACCCTGTTGCGATAAATTTGCCGTCTAACAGAAACGCCAACGCCGACGGCGTGCCGGGTAATTCGATGGTACGCGCCAAATGTTTTTCCGGTTCAAACGGCGGCAGCGCTTTCTCCGGCGCAGCCGGGCGCTTCGCCGGACGTGCACGCGCCACCACGGGCGCGACCGGCGATGGCTTGGCGCCCAAAATATCTTCATCCACGAAGCGCTTAAGCCGACGTGGAATCGAACGCACGGCGTCTTCGGATTCGTCCATGCGCGTGTACATTTCTTCTGCCGACCATTGGCCGGTATCGAGCATCAGCTTTGGCACGATGACAGCAAGCGTGGCGATGAAAACCAAAAATGCCAGCGTCCATTCCATACGCGTGCGACCGGAACGACGACGGCGTTTCTGCGCGACTGAGCGTGTGATGCCGATGAATCCGGCACCACGACCATAAG
>JAHFQD010000225.1 GCA_023266455.1 Candidatus Muproteobacteria bacterium | reverse complement strand
GGTGGCGGCCTGTTCGCCGACGAGGTGCTTGGCCGCGCGCATCAAAATCATGGTGGCCCGCAATACGTCCAGCGCAAACGTCTCACCGTATTCGCCGATGGGGGTTTCTACAAGACTGAACAGTAAATCGTTTTTGTTCGGAGACGCGAAAAAGAAGTCCCGCACTCGAGCGGTGGGCAATAGGCTTATATTGTCTATCGTCTTTGACGCATTACCACGCACGGTAGAAACTAAATCCGCGAATGCAAGTCTTTCAGGGTGATGTAAGACGCCGGGTATTAAATCAAGAACCGAAACGTTTGAATCGAGATAGCTTGGTGCCATCCCGAGCTTGAATACCGGTCCTAAGTCGAACGGCTCGTAGATGTCTGTGCCGACGACTTGGGTTGGCGCGCGCAGCGTTTCAACTTTCCCGTGAAGCGCAAAACATAACGGACTAAACGTGTCGCGTAATTCGCGTAAATGCGCCATTGCACCGCGGCCGTCGTTCGAGAACGTAATGACCGCTTTCGTCGCGCGCCGCCCGCGTATTCTGGCGAGTATGCTGGGCAGTGAAAATTTACTTAACCAATGCCCCCCGACTTTCGATGTTCCGGCACCTCCATTCTCACCCAACCGATGAATTCCGGCGCTTTGTTCCCACGCGAGCTGCGCCTCATCACTACGCACGATCGTCTCAGAACGTACTTCCGAGACAGGCACATGCACCGTGGGATCCACCATCGACAACAACGCCGGCGAGAAATTATGCACACGTCCGCCATCGGCGATCCGCGACGGCAGAAGCCCCGCCTTATGCTCGACCACCTCTTCACTCATCACCAATGCATGCACATTCCAGCGCGTCGCGAAGTTCAATGCGAAAGGCGAGATTTCGATAGCCCCGGACTGCGTACCGGCCATCGCGCAACCTAGCAAAATAATTCGCTCTCCTGGCGAGACGCCTAATCGTTGTCCTAATGCGCCGACGTCGAGCGCGTTGCCGAATTCGTCGTACACCACGTCCGCGGGTTGCCCGTTGCGTCGCTCCAGACGTATGACACGGGTTCCTTCGGGTGTGGCTACCGGCGTGTTGCGCAACGGATGATCCAGGGGCATAAGATTATTGACGTCGCTGGTCGGACGGCGGGGCGCATTTAAGAAACGCTCCCACGTAAGTGGTGAACCGGCGCCGGTGCCAATAGAGCCCGCATCGCCACTAAATGCAGAATTGACGACCAATGTGTTTGGTACTACCCCCGTCTCGGTGACAGAGGCGGTAGCAAAGACACTGTTATGAGATTGAACGGCAGCGGGTTGGATGATCGATTCATCGTTAACGACGACCGATTCATGCCGCACGCTGCCGCGCGGGATCAGATGCAACGTGTCGCCAGGTTGTGCGAAGGCGGCGGCGTCGGAGAGAGTCGCGAAGACATTGCGCGTGGTGCCCTCGAGACCCCATTCGATGGGTACGCCCTCGACGGTAGAGGTGTCGGGGCGGGTAACAACGATGTCGAGGCCGAGGTCTGCGTGGAAATTGAAGACGTCGCTCGTGACTCGTCTAGGTGGGGATTGCGACGCGGTGCCATTTGCGACTCCGATTTCTCCCGCCGTGGCCCTAATGGTGATGAAGCCGGTTTCGCTATCTATCTCTTCCCATCGAATACCCGGATCGGTTAAGTCGATGTTCCATCCGTCATGCGGATTGCCAAAGCGAGCTTCTACGTTGGTGAATCCCGCGTCATGAAACCGATCGATGAAAAATTGCAGAATCAATGCTGGATCGGGTTGGGATATCAACCATCCACCCATATTCATTTGAACGGCGGCGCCGGGTCTGAGGACGCGAGAGTCTTCGCGCAAAATGCCCGCATTGTCTTGGAACGATCGGAAGAAGACGCCCTCTAGCGTCGCCGACTCAAACGTATGACTGGGTAAGGCGCGTAGATCGGGATTGACGGTATCCAATCGCAAATTGGAATCCGCACCGACAATAACCGAGATGGCGTCGTCGGGCGTTGCGGCGTCTCGTGCCGCGATTCGAGCTCGCGCGACGGTTCGTAAGAATTTGAGAACGTTCCGATCTTTGGCAGGTAGAGGGTCAGCGCTGTCTTCGGTAATGGACTGTATGGCAATGCGAGCGCTACCATCTTCGAAGAACAGCAATTGAAAATCGCCGAAGAATATTCGCTCACGCGTAACCCAGGCTTCGATTCTGTCGATAGAGGCAATGGTTGTTTCGTTAAAAACGGAAGCGCGCTTAATCGCTTCCGCGATACTCATCGGGACGACTGCTCCATTCCCGAGGCGAATCATTAAATCTTTGCCTCCCAACACCGCTTTCGGATAAAGCACGACCGCGTATGTTTTCCCATTTCGCAGCAAAAGAAACGGACCTTTAACGGGTACTACCGGGCCATCACGTTCAATAATTCTGTTTGCTAAAGCGACTTCCGATACGCCTTCGCTCCAGTTGACTTGGAATATCTCGTCGTCGGTCATCATCGATCGCGGAAGATTTCTTAAATCAATAATGCCCGCCGCGGCGTATCGGCCGAATGGTACGACCTGTTTTTCCCAACCTTCGCCTAAAATTTGATTTCCGATTACTTGGTCGGCCGCTATTTGCCAGAGTTGTCCCGCATCGTCTCTGAAAGTGACGCGGCCAAGCTCATCGACGTCAAGTTGTTCGAACGGAAGTTCTACCTCGGTAAAGGCCGCCCATATCCGAGCGTCACCTTCGAGCGCGGGCGGTTCCCATAGGGGTAAGTCGGCCGTCGGAGGAGTCGCCGTGTCATCGATGAGCGGGGTTTGATGCGTAACGCTGGCTGTTACATCCTCAACACGGATGCCATCGTCGCGTCGCAATACTTCGCGTATACGTGACTGGAGATCGCGTAATGACGGTAACGGGAAGTCAGTAACGCCGCGGCTCTCCAAAAGCGCAATGGCGAGATCCAAATCTGCATTAGGATGGCCCACCAAGGCATTGGCATACGCCGCATGTGGCGGTTCGTTCAACGCCGGACCGCGACCGATAGCAGCGCGCGTCGGTCCGCCTATGGTGTGTGTGTCGATTGTTAATTGGTCCGACATCAGCTGATTTCTGACAGCGCGGATCTCGCTCTCGTCGAAGCGGATCGCGCGCAAATACGACCTGACATTTTGTCTGGTCAACGGTATGAAACCGAATTCTAAGAGTTGTTGCGCGAGCGCTATTCCTTCCTCGCTTTCGAGTAGGAAGTTAGCGCGGTTATTGCCAATACCGGCAATTATTTCCGAATCCGAAGGCTCCATGAATTGACCGAAGGTTTTGTCGGCCAACACACGATAACGAACGGGTCGCCACCTAAGCGCGCGCGATGCTGGGATAGAAAATTCGACTATTGCAAAATTGTGCAAGGTTCTAGGCGTGTTCAACCTGATGCGACGAATCGTCGCCGTGGCGCCAGTGTCCATGACGAGTGACGCCAACGACAGAGCAAAACAGTCGGTAGCTTGGCCGCAGCGACTGAGATTGAAATACGACAGCGTATTCACTTCACCCAGTGGGGTTACGCTGATAAGGGCACGCGCGTCGTGCACCGCTTTGCGCATCAACGTTTCCCAATCGGCTAACGTTACGGACGCGCTCGCCAGGTTGTTTTGTGCGGCGGTTACTTCCCGCGCAGAGGGAGGAGTCAGATCGGGGCCGTTATTCAAAAGATGATCGATACCCGCCGCTTCCCAACGGTCCGCGGAAGCGAAGTGGTCGACGCGCGTGACGTCGGATGGATCGGTAGATCTGCCTCGCGTTACGACGGCGATTCGCTCTTCAAGCGGTCGATAGGTATAACGCAACGCGGCCGCGTCGTCGGCGAGCGGCGTTTGCTCCGTAACCGATCGCGCGATTTCTCTGGCCGCGGCATGGACGTCCGCCAGCAACTGCACGCCGACGGTAACATCGGGATGGTTGCGCACCGTGACGGTATACGAATCGTCGTGAGTACGTGTAACGTCGAAGAAACCGAATTCGAGAATTTCGCGACCACTTGCGTTCATGGCCCGGTACGGATTGTTGGAATGACTGCGAATCGTG
>JAHFQD010000224.1 GCA_023266455.1 Candidatus Muproteobacteria bacterium | reverse complement strand
CTTTTTCCGAGGTGTTCGGCAATATGACCGTAAATTCATCGCCGCCGTAGCGCGCGACCATATCGTGATGACGCAATATCGATAACACCCGGTTGGCGTAACAATGCAATACGTCGTCGCCGGCGCCGTGGCCGTGCATGTCGTTGATGCCTTTGAAATCGTCAAGATCGATCAACACCAACGCCAGCGGCGTGTTGTAACGTTGCGCGCGACCGATTTCGTCTTGCAGCCGGCGCAAGAACGCGCGCCGATTCGGTAGGCCGGTGAATTCGTCGGTGAGCGATAACGTGCGCACCTTATGCAGCTCATCGCGCAGACGCTGATTGTCGGCGCGGATCATATTCAAGTAGCCGCCGCTCTGATGCAGTTTGCTGTCGAGCAACCGCTGCCCCTTGATCAATTCCTCGACGCCGCCGATCAAAATCTGGCGCAGATTTTCGACTTCTTCGGTGCTCTCGGCCTGTTTAAGCGCGCCAAGTTTGATATGCAGCAAAGCGCCGAATTCACGATTGTGTGTGATTGCTTCGTGCAGAATTTTCGACAGGAGTTGTTGTAAATCTTCCGTATCGTCGTGTTTACGATCCGTCTGCCGACGCGACGTCGTGTTCGCGGTATTCACCGAATGCAAAAACGACGTGTGTTCGCTCGGCGCACGCGGTGCGCTTTCGGTCTTTGCCGGCGACGGCGCGGCGGTAGCGAATACGTGCGAAAGATCCAGCATCGTATGACGCATCGGGCCTGCGGCTTGCGCTTGCCGTAGCTGGATGATTTGCGCGTTGAGCCGCGTCACAGATTCCGACGTCGGATTTTGCGCATAGACGTCCAGCAACAAATGCAAGAGCAACCCATAGGTTCGCTCCAGCTTTGAATGCATGGACTCGTGTTCTTGAACGATTTGCGAGATTTGATCGTAGATAACGATGCCGACAGGCGTTTGCTTGAGCTCCGCCAAGGCGTCGAGCGCTCGTTTTACGATTCCAGAATCGATCGTTTCTTCCCCACTCACCGGCGCGCTCCATCTTCATCGCACCGGGGAATCGATACCCGATGCGTCCGCTTATGATCAGATAAATTGCGGGGGTGGTGCCGGCGTCCCTACCGAACCGCCGCAATGGGATCTCTCCTCACTTCCGGTGCAATCTACCGTGGCCTTGTGCAAACCACAACAGCGTAGGTGACGTCGCGTGGGGACGGGCGCTAAACGTGGTATGGCCGCGATAATTCGTGGACGGCGTCGACCAGGACGCCGAGTTTTTCGGGCTGAACGTCGGGTGTAATGCCATGACCGAGATTAAACACATGGCCGCTGCCCGAACCATAGGCCGCCAAGATCGAACCCGCTTCTTCGCGAATGCGCGCTGGTGCGGCATGCAGCATCGTCGGATCCATGTTCCCCTGAAGTCCCACGCGGCCGCCAACGCGACGGCGCGCGTTCGCGATATCCACGGTCCAGTCGAGCCCGAGCGCATCGGCGCCGGACTCGGCCATCGACTCCAGCCATTGGCCACCGTTCTTAGTGAACAAAATAATCGGCACGCGTCGGCCGTCGTTCTCGCGTTGCAGACCGCCGACGATTTGACGCATGTACTGCAACGAGAACGTTTGATAATCGCGCGACGTTAGTACGCCGCCCCAGGTATCGAAAATCATCACCGCTTGTACGCCGGCGGCGATCTGCGCGTTGAGATACGTACTCACCGAACGCGCCAACACGTCGAGCAATCGATGCATCAACGCTGGTTGATCGTAAGCCAAGGTTTTCGCGCGCGCGAAATTATCGGAGCCGCCGCCTTCGATCATATAAGTAGCGAGCGTCCACGGACTGCCGGCGAAACCAATCAGCGGAACCTTGCCGTTCAATTCGCGACGAATGAGACGCACCGCGTCGGGAACGTAACGCAGTTCCGCTTCCGGATCCGGCACGCCGAGCTTGGCGACATCCGCTTCGGTGCGCACGGGGCGCTCGAAGCGCGGACCTTCACCCTCGGCGAAATAAAGTCCGAGACCCATCGCGTCCGGAATAGTAAGAATGTCGGAGAACAAAATGGCCGCGTCTAAATCGAAACGGCGCAACGGCTGCAATGTGACTTCGCACGCCAACTCCGGCGTCATGCACAACGTTTTAAAATTTCCCGCTTTAGCGCGCGTCTCGCGATACTCCGGTAAATAGCGTCCAGCTTGACGCATGATCCACACCGGCGTGGCATCCACCGGCTCGCGCAGCAACGCGCGCAGCAAACGATCGTTTTTTAATTGACTCATGAGGTTCTTCAGCGACAGCAAGAAAGGCGTGCATTGTATGAGATTTCTTTTTTCCTCGCTCGCGCTTACCGCTTGTCCGGATGTTCCTTGCGGTTAATCATTTTCTTGTCGGCGTTAGGTGTGCATTTCAGGTATTCTTCGCGGCTTGGTTTTTTTCATTTCAAGGAGGAGTTATAAAAATGAAGTTTAATAAACTTGGCATCGCCATGGTCATCGGTGGGTTACTCTCGCTAGCCGCCTTGGCGGAAAACGAGGGACTCGTCTCCGAGCTCAACAACAATCAACGCCTAGAACAGGGAATGAAATCAGGCGAATCGACCACGCGCGACGTCAGCAAACTCGAACGCGATACGACGAACGCCGCCAAGGCGGACGCGCATACGTTCAAGGGACGCGATCTTCATCGCGAAAAAAACGATGGGCGCACGGCTGATTCGAGCGCGCTCTTGCCCCAACGGCTAGAGCAAGACATTCAGCGTAGCACTAAGCAAGAACGCATTATCGAACAAGGTTTCCAGCCTGGTGAATTAACCGGCCGTACGCCGGCGAAACCCGAGCTCTGGCAATCGCAGATGATCAAAGACGGCCACGCGAGCGTGCGCCAAAAACTGTACGAATAACGTTCTTCCTCTTGATCAACCGCCGCGTCCCTGACCCGGCGGTTTTTTTTCGCCCGCCGTTTGTCCGAATAAATCGACACGCCGCTGATTCCCGTCAACCGTCGAAGACCCCAAGCGTTATTCCTTACGCTGTTGCCAAATCACGAGTTCACTAACGAGGGAGTAACGATGAAATTGATCAAAACCGGTATCGCCATTGTCGTCGGCGGGATGCTGCCGCTGGCGGCGTTCGCGGACGACGCGAGTTCCGTCGTTCAACGCGACGTCAATCAACAGCAGCGCATCGAACAAGGATTGAAATCCGGCGAGCTCACGACGCGCGAAGCCGCCAAGTTAGAACGTGAAGAATCACGCGTAGATAAAATGGAAGCGAACGCGCTCAAAGACGGCAAACTCACCGATCAAGAAAAGCGTCGCCTGGATAACGCCCAAGACCGCGTCAGCCGCGATATTTATCGAGAAAAACACGATGCCCAGACCGGCGATCCCAACACCGCCTCGGCCAAGCGGATGGAGCACGACGTTCAGCGCAACGTGAATCAAGAACGCCGCATCGAGCAAGGTGTGCAATCGGGCCAACTGACGGATCGCGAAGCAGCGAAACTAGAACGCGGCCAAGCGCACGTTGATCGCGCCGAAGCGCAGGCCGGTAAAGACGGTAACGTCGGCCGCGCGGAACAGCGCCGCATTCAGAGCGCGGAAAACCGCCAAAGCCGGAAGATCCATCGAGAGAAACACGACGGTCAACGCGAGTAGTTTTATTAGCGTCGACCACGCCGCGGGGCCATCGGCCTCGCGGCTTTTTTTACGGCAACAACGCCGGTAAGTCGGATGATCCCACCAGATAATGGTCCACGCCGCGCGCGGCTGAGCGCCCTTCCGCGATCGCCCAGACAATCAACGATTGCCCACGTTGCATATCGCCGCAGGTAAAAACACCGGGAACGCTGGTCATCCAATTGGCGTCGCGCCATACGTTGCCGCGTTCGGTAAGTTTGACGCTGAGTTGCGTCAACATGCCGGATTTTTGCGGACCGGTGAAACCTAATGCCAGTAAAACAAGATCGGCATCCAGTATGAATTCACTGCCGGGAATTTCTTTACTAACGAAGCGACCATTTTCCGCGACGGTTTCGATTTTTACTAATTCGAGTCCGGCGACTCGTCCGGCACTTTCCAAAAAACGTT
>JAHFQD010000223.1 GCA_023266455.1 Candidatus Muproteobacteria bacterium | reverse complement strand
GCCCTTCCCAGGGCACGGACCCCGCGACTTTCGACGCGAAGCGTTTGCCCAACAATAACGCGAGACCCGAAGCCGTCGCGCGACCGCGCGCCACCACGCTGGTTTCGGATTTTTTACTGGCGATGGCGACGATGGTTTCGTCGCCTAAAAATTTCGTGCGCAGCTGACCTTCACGCACACCGTCTTCGGTAAAGCGCAGACTGCCACTTGCCGCTGTCGCCGGCGCGGCAAAACCGGCGATGCCGAGCGTGCCGTTAGCGATGCGGTATTCGCCGCGCACGGCAACCGGGCGATTATCCGTCGGCACCGATAGATCGAGATTGAGCGTACCGTCGCCGCTGGCTTCGATCGACGGCGAGACCCATTCCTTCCACGTTAAATCCTCCGGGCCCGGCTTTACCGCGCGCAACACACGCATGCTTTCGGCGACCGGTCCGGAAACGTTCGCGTGCACTTTGACTTGGTCGTCCTCGCCACCCGTCACCAAAATATCGTCCGCGCGCAACTCACCGATATGCCCGCCTTTGCCGACGACGCGGAAATGCTTGCCCTGCACCACGACGTCCGCCGATACGCCCGCGACCGGTTCCCAGCCGCGCAAATAGCGATAAACCGCGTTGCGCGCCTTGGCGCGAACTTCGAATTTGCCGCGGCCATCCTCGAACGGAAATTCGTTGACGTACCCGTCGAACACAATCGTGCCCTCGGTCACGCGACCGTCGACGAACGACGAATGCATCCAGTCCAGCATGCCTGGGTCGAGAAAACGCTCGGGGTAATAACGCGACGCATGTGCGCCGTTGCCGTCGCGCACTTCCACATTAAGGCCGAGGTATGGCGCACGCGTAGCATCATGCGGCAACCGCAAGGTCATGCGGCCGAAGGCTTTTCCGTCTTCGTTTTCGAATTCGATATCCGGCGCGTTGACCTGCCAATACTCGAGTTGCCGCTGCCAACGCAAATGCGCTTCGGCGCGCGTGACTGGAATCGGCGCGCGGAAAACATGCGGCAACGCCAGCGTCCCGTCGCGCACGTCGAAGCGCGCCTCGCCGCCGTCACGGCTGACGCGAAAACGGCCGCTAGCGCCGCGCACACCGGGAAACGCTTGATAGCTTTCGACGGAAAATTTTTCCAGGGCGGCGGCGACGGTGAAATTTTCCGGTGCTTCCAGAGAGCCGTCGAGCTGCACGCGTAAATCTTTGATTACGCCGCGTGGCTTGAGCGCGCCCAGCAACGCCGCCGATTCACCGAAAGGCAGCTCGTCGTCGTTCAACGCCAAGCGCAAATTGGACACGAACGCGGTCACATCGGCGAGTTCAACACGCTCGATGCGCAACGCCACTTCGTCCTTATCTCTCATAAAATATAATTCACCAGCGAGCCAGGGTTCATCGTGGAGCGCGAGCGTGAGATCCGACAAGCGCACTTGAAACCCGTCGCCGCGACTCTTCCAAGAAAATCGCGTCGCCGCTTGCTTCACCGACAACGGCGCGCGCAACCCGGCAAGCGGCATACGCAGACCGGTAACAGCCAAGCGGCTGTCCACCGACACCGGTCGCGATTTTTCCCACTCGCTCCAAAGCTCGACGGAGAAGGTACCGCGCAACGCTTCCGGCAAACGTTCGCGCACGATCAGCGGCAAGCGCTCGACGTTCACGCCGCGACCGCGTAAGTAGATATCGCCGTCGAAAGATTCATCGAGAAACGGGTTGCCATCGACGTCGGCGACGAAGGAGCAACCATCGCAGATGCCGTCGGGAAAATCGGCGTTTAATCCGAGCCGGTGATTATCACCCTGGTTGCGCAGTTGCATATTGACGTGCATCAACTTAAGCGACTGCCTTCCTTCGCGACGATCGATCCATTGCAACTCGCCGTCTTCCACCGCGAGTCCGCCCTGGCTGAACAACCATTGCATGAACTCTTCGTTCTGCGCGACGTCGCCTGGCTCGACCTCGATCGGTTTTAATCCGGAAATACGAAAGCGCCCGTCGGCGAGACGTTCGACCGACAACTTGGGTTGCACCACGACGGCGGTGTGAATCTCGCGCCGTCCGAAGGCCAACGGCAACCATTGCAAGCTGATGCGCAATTCGGTGAGCCGAATTGCCGGCTGCTTGCCGCCGGGCACGCGTACGCTGACGCCTTGCAAACGGATACCGGGATGCACACCTTCCCAGTAGGTCGCGAGTTGTTCGATGGTGATTGCGTAACCGGATCGTTGCGAGAGAAACGCTTCGAGATCGGTTTTCTTCTGCTCCGCCAACGGCAACAACATGCGCGCGGTCGCCAAGATCAACGCCGCCACCGCCACGATCACGGCGCCGCCGTACCAGGTCACGCGCAACAACCGTTTTCCGGTACGGCGCAAACGGTGGGCATGACGTTGATAGGCGCGAGATAGGTGTTTTTTCATCGGCAACGAAATCGGCGGAAATCCCCGCCGCAAAACGGATTTTTCAAGTATATCCGCACACGCGGGTGTTACATCAATACGACGTCGTACTGTTCCTGATGGTATCCCGGCTCGACCTTGAGTTGAATCGAGCGACGGATAAATTCCTGCAGATTCGCGACGCTCGTGGCTTCCTCGTCCATCATCATGTCGATCACGATCGGCGACGCAATCACCATGTAGCCTTTGGCGCCGAATTGCCGCGCTTCGCGCAGTATCTCGCGAAATATTTCGTAACAAATCGTCTGCGCCGTTTTCAACATCCCGCGCCGCTGACATACCGGACACGGTTGGCACAGCACGTGCTCCAACGACTCGCGCGTGCGTTTGCGCGTCATCTCCACCAAACCGAGCGGCGACATTTCCGTCAACGACGCGCGGCTGCGATCGCGCGCCAGCGCCTTGTCGAGCGCCCGTATCACCTGGCGTTCGTGCTCCGGATCTTCCATATCGATAAAGTCGACCAAAATGATCCCGCCCAGATTACGCAGCCGCAGTTGGCGCGCAATGGCGTGCGCGGCTTCCAAGTTAGTTTTAAACAACGTCTCTTCGAGATTGTGCTTGCCCACGTAGCCGCCGGTGTTGACGTCGATCGTGGTCATGGCTTCCGTCTGATCGATGACGAGATGTCCGCCCGACTTCAGCGGCACCTTACGCGCGAGCGCTTTTTGGATTTCGTCTTCCACCGAATACAAATCGAAAATCGGCCGCTCGCCCGAATAATGTTCGATGCGATCGTAAACCTCGGGGATAAATTCTTGCGCGAACTCGCGCGCTTTGACGAAAAACTCGCGCGAGTCGATGCGAATCTTTTCGACCTCATCGCGCACCAAATCGCGCATCGCGCGCATCACCAGCGGCAGTTCTTCGTGAATCAATTCGCCGGGCTTGGCATCGCTGGATTTCTCCTGGCACGCGGCCCAGAGTTTGCGTAGGTATCGGATGTCTTGGCGGATCTCGTTTTCATCGACGGTTTCCGCGACGGTGCGCAGGATGTACCCACCCTTGGCGCCCGGTTCGATCGCGGCGCGCACCAGTTCGCGCAAACGCTCGCGCTCCGCGTCGTCGCCGATGCGTTGCGAAATACCGATATGTTGTTCATACGGCAGATAAACCAGGTAACGCGCCGCAACCGTTAAGCGCGCCGTCAAGCGCGCGCCCTTGGTGCCGAGCGGGTCCTTCATCACCTGCACCACGATTTGCTCGCCTTCGCGCAAACGTTCGTTGATCGGTGTCGCTTCGCTTTCGCCGTTGCCCAACAAATCCGCGGCATGCAAAAACGCGGAGCGCTCTTGGCCGATTTCGACGAAGGCCGCCTGCATGCCCGGTAACACGCGGGCGACGCGACCTTTATAAATATTGCCAACCATGCCGCGGCTGCGCGCGCGTTCGAGGTGCAGTTCCTGCACCACACCGTTTTCGACGACGGCGACGCGGGTCTCTTGCGGCGTAACGTTAATAAGTATCTCTTCGCTCATCGTTGCGCCCGCTTCAATAACTGCGTTAACTCGTAAAGCGGCAATCCCATGACGCCGGAGTAACTACCTTCGAGGCACTCGATGTACGCCGCCGCGCGTCCTTGAATCGCGTAAGCGCCGGCCTTCCCAGCCGGTTCGC
>JAHFQD010000222.1 GCA_023266455.1 Candidatus Muproteobacteria bacterium | reverse complement strand
TGCGTCCGCATTCGAGTCTTCGTATGCTGACGCCAATGGAGTTTAAACAGCAACTATTAACAACCAATCCTGAACGGCCATCTCTCTAGCTATGGATGGTCCGAAGAAAGCCGGCAGGTCATCTCAGCCGCGTGCCGCTAAAGTGGGTAGCGACGGCATTCGTTATCGGGCTGAAATCTGCTGCTAGTACTCAATTCTGCCTCTAAGTTGGTCTTTCCTGTTGCTGCTCCGCTTATATCTCGTAATCTTCTCAACGGATATTTTTCCTTATGTGACCGACACTTAGTTGCGTTCCCTACTAATGTCGCCTAATTTTTAACAAGCGGTAATGAAGTGTATTTCATTCAGTAGTTTCCAGTTGAGCCCCAGATTTCCCCCTAAGCGTTGCTTAGTGGCTATGGCAATGAACGCATTACGCGGTCACGAACGGAGTCGGCATCATGAAAGAATGGACTATTCGGCAACGAATTCTCGGCAGCTTTGCTTTCATCATCGCGCTGATGATTGTTATGGGCGCGCTAGTGATCAACGTTTTTGCCAACATCGAAAAAGCGACTAACAACGTCGAGACCGATTCCCTCATTGGGCTACAACACAGCACCGACATTTTATTGATTACGCTCGATAATCAAATATTGGTCCAGTATCACGTCATTTCCACCGATCGCCGCGCGATGCAAAAAATCGAGGAACAAATCCGTTCCAATCGAGCGCGGGTGACAGATTTATTGAAGAAATATGAGACGACCATTTACCACACCGAAGAGCGGCAGCTGTTCGAAATGGTCAATAAAACGCGCGGTCCTTATCTGGCGCTACAAGATCGGGTATTGCAACTGAGCCTGGCACTGCGGAACGAAGAGGCATACCGCCTAACACAGAACGAACTCGACCCCGAGTTCGAGAAATTTCACGTCGCCACGTTGGCGCTCAAGAAATATAACGAAGAGAACAACTTGCAATCGATAAAAGAAATAGAAAACGAACTTAGAGTATCCCGAATCAGTGTCATCAGTTGCATCACCGTCGCCCTACTGTTGTCGGTATTGTTCGGCCACTGGCTGTTCCGTGCGATCAATCGTCCCTTGGTCCAACTCGTTAACGCGCTGAACGTGATGCGGCAAGGCGATTTCACCGAGCGCATGAAATTGGAGCGCAAGGATGAGTTCGGCACTGTCGCAGAAGGATTCAACCGCATGATCGACGAGCTGGCGGCATTGGTCGGGCAGGTGCAAAAGTCGGGTTTGCAGGTGACGACGTCGGTTACCGAGGTGTCCGCCACCGCCAAGCAACAGCAGGCGACCGCTAAAGAAATCGCCGCCACCACCGCCGAGATCGGCGCAACCTCCAAGGAGATATCGGCCACGTCGAAGGAGCTCGTGAAGACGATGAATGAAGTCTCCACCGTGGCGGAGAAAACAGCGTCGCTCGCTGGCAGCGGTCAGTCGGGACTGTCGCATATGGGCGACACCATGCATCACGTCATGGAGGCGGCGGGGTCGATTACGAGCAAGCTCGCCGTGCTCAACGAAAAGGCCAGCAACATCACCCAGGTCGTTACCACCATTACCAAAGTCGCGGATCAGACGAATCTGCTGTCGCTCAATGCCGCTATTGAAGCCGAAAAGGCCGGCGAACATGGGCGCGGCTTTGCCGTCGTGGCGACGGAGATTCGCCGTCTCGCCGATCAGACCGCGGTCGCGACCTACGATATCGAGCAAACGGTCAAGGAAATCCAATCCGCGGTTTCCGCCAGCGTGATGGGCATGGACAAGTTTTCCGAAGAAGTTCGCCGCGGTATGCAGGACATTCAACAAATCAGCGGCCAGCTCTCCGAGATCATTCAACAGGTGCAAGCGCTGGCGCCGCGTGTCGAGGCGGTAAACGAAGGTATGCAGGCGCAGGCGACCGGCGCAGAACAAATAACGCAGGCGCTGACGCAACTGAACGAAGCGGCGCAGCAAACTGTGGAGTCGTTACAGCAATCCACCGTGGCCATCGATGGGCTCAATCAAGTCGCCAATGGATTACGCGGCGGCGTGTCGCGCTTCAAGTTGTTGCCGGCCTAAGGCGGCGGCGACATGTTGTTTCTTTTATTCCAACTCGGTCGTGACCGCTACGCGCTTGATAGCGCGCAAGTGGCGGAGGTGCTGCCCTTGCTCGGCATCAAGCAGATCCCACAGGTGCCGAGAGGTATCGTCGGCGCTTTTAATTATCGCGGAGCGCCGGTAGCAGTCGTCGACCTGTGCGAGTTCGCGTTGGGGCGGCCGGCGCGTAAACAACTCAGTACTCGCATCGTGTTGGTCAACTATGCGGACGCTGCGGGTGCCTCGCGTCTACTCGGGTTAATCGCGGAGAAGGTCACGGAAACTTTGCGCTGCGAACCGGGCGATTTCGCGCCCGCCGGCGTGACGACAGATGCAGCGCCCTATCTCGGCCCGGTACGTGCCGATGAACGCGGTCTGGTGCAATGGATCGATCCCGATAAATTGTTGCCGATGCCGGTGCGTGATGCGCTGTTCCAGCAACTCGCCGGGCATTCGAGCGATGCACCGTCGTGATCGCATCAACGGCTGAAACGCGACCTATGGAATCCCTCGCCGAGTTCGAACAGTTGTTGCGGCAAACAATCGGGCTCAACCCGGAATCGATCGGCATTGGTGCGATTGAACGCGCGGTGCAGCAGCGCCTTGCCGTCTGCGGCGCGTCGCGTCCGCAGGTTTATTTAGATCAGCTGCGCAACGACGCCGTAGAGCTGCAAGCCTTGATCGAAGCGATCGTGGTGTCGGAGACCTGGTTTTTTCGGCACCGCGAAACCTTTACCACCTTAGTCGATCTCATTCAGCGTTCGCGCCCGGCGGGCACGTTACGCATATTAAGTATCCCTTGTTCCAGTGGCGAAGAACCTTACTCTATCGCCATGGCGTTGCTGGACGCACAGTTGCCGAGCGAGCGTTTTCAAATCGACGCCGTCGATATCAGCGCGCATGTGCTGGCGTTGGCGCAGAACGGCGTATATGGAAAGAATTCTTTTCGCGGCGACGATATCAGTTTCCGCGATCGTTATTTCACGGAAGAGCAGCGAGATTATCGCATCGTCGATGCTGTGCGCCGCTGCGTACATTTTCGGCAAGGCAATATTTTTGCGCCGTTCTCCGCGTCCGACCGCGTACCGCTTTACGACGCCATCTTCTGTCGCAATCTGCTGATTTATTTCGAACCGGCAATGCAGGAACGTGCGATCGAGCGGATGACAGAATTATTAAAAGAAAACGCTTGGTTATTCGTCGGACCTTCGGAAACCAACTTGTTGCTGCGTACTGGCTTCATGTCGATTAAAGCTGAGATGACGTTCGCGTTCTTCAATACTAAAGCGATCATCGAACCGCCGCCGCCGGTACCGACTCGCGTCGCGCCGCCGGCCGCACCGGTGCCAGCGCCTATTCCCGCACCGAAGGCGGCCATCAAGATCGCGCCGCGCCCGCCGAGCGTCGCAGCGACAGAAACGCCGCGTAGCGAAATCGACCTCGGCGCTGCCGAGCGACTCGCCGGTCAAGGACGCTTCGCGGAAGCGATCGCTATCTGCGAACGACACATCCAACAACACGGTCCATCGGCGCCGGCGTTTCACTTATTAGGCTTGGTGCACGACGCCGAGGGCGATAACGCGCAAGCCGATTTCTACTATCGCAAGGCGCTTTATCTCGATCCCAATCATCACGACGCGTTGATCCATCTCGCGTACCTACTCGATAAGCAAGGCGACAGCGCCGGCGCGCGCCGGTTGCGCGAGCGTGCGCAGCGTAAAACGTCCGGCAAACCGGAGACACGATGAATCATCCCGGCGAAACGACCGACGACGCCCGCTCCGCCATCAACGATTGCTGGAACAAAATCGGCGTGCGGGGGGATCATTCATGTCCACTATTGAAGCAGCACATCCACTGCCGTAACTGCTCGGTCTATAGCGCCGCCGCCACCGGGATGCTCGACGAACCGTTGCCGGCGGGATACGAAGACGTCTGGCTCACGCACTTCGCGCAAGCGAAACAGCGCGAAGATACCGACATCCGCTCTGT
>JAHFQD010000221.1 GCA_023266455.1 Candidatus Muproteobacteria bacterium | reverse complement strand
CGCTGTGAACTTCCAGCCAACCGACGGCGGGCTGCGTCGCGACGATGTCGCGGTGATGCGGGGCGCGCAACCCGATACCGGCGCGCGCCGGTATCGAGTGCGAAACGCGTACGGCCTTATCGGCCGACATCGTTTATTACTTTTTGCCCGGGGTCGTCAGCGAAGCGCCGACGATTTTTTCGCAGGTTCCTTTGGGTACGCTGATCCACGCGTCTTTCTGGCCGTCCTTGGACGAGGTGCCGGCGCAGGCGTTGGTCGCGGTTTGGCAATCGTTTTTCTTCGCTTTCGAGACGCCATAACATTTTTCCGTCGGCGCGTCCGCGGCTTGGGCGGCGTTGAGCGTTACGGCGGCGATGACGCCGGCGATGACGCCGGCGATGGCGGCGGTGAGGGTTTTACCGTGCTTCATGAGATTTCTCCTTAAGAGAGATTGGGGGAATTATTTCTTTTTAACCGGCGCGGGCGCCGCCGTAGCGGTCAACGTACCGCCAGAGAGTTTCGCGCAGGTGCCTTTGGGCGTGTAAACCCAGGCGTCCCGCTGATTATCTTTCTCCGACGTGCCGGCACAGGCGGAGGTCGCCGTGGCGCAGTCGTTCTTGCCAGCTTTGGATACGCCGTAGCAGCGCTCGACTTCCGCGCATTGCACGTTTTGCGGCGCGGCGTTCGCAGTGGCGAGGTTCAGTACGCCGGCAACCGCGCCGACGATGAGCATCTCGGTTTTTTTCATCACATCATCTCCTGTAGTGACGTCGATCAATCTTGTTTCAGCGCGCGCAGAATGCGATCGCGTGCTTTGTCGGATAACTGTAGCGATACTTCTTCGATACGGCCACGGGCAAAACGCTGTGTCGCCCGTCGCAGAAATTCCATTTGCCACTTGAAGCGCGTGCAGGCATCGCAGATGAACAAGTGTAACCGCACACCCAAGCGCTCGCGCCACGATAAACGTCGATCGAGCGATTGCGATACCAGCGCGCTGACTTCTTTACAGGTCAACATTCCGGCGTCACCTCTATGCGTCATTCGTGGGCTGGCGTTGAAACCAGCGGTTTTCCAGGCATTGCCGCAAGCGCAGCCGGGCACGATGCAGCATAACCCAGAGATTAGTCGGCGCGACGTCCAGAACCTTACAGGCGTCGCTGCCTTCCAGGCCGTCGATTTCGCACAGGCTAAAAGCGCGCGCATGTGCCGGCGGTAGGCCGGCCAGGCAGTCGCTCAAGACGTGCCAGAACTGGCTTTGCTCTAGCGCCGCGTCCGGGTCGTTCCAGGGCGAGGGCGCGGTACGCCAATGACCGGTGGTGTCGAATAATAGATCGAGCAGATTTTCTTGTTCTTCCGCGTCGGTATCCAACGGTGTTTCGCGCCCGGCACGACGCCAATAATCGCTGACTTTGTGTTTGAGAATGCCGATGAGCCAGGTGCGCTCGGCGGAGGCGCCGGAAAATTGCTGGCGTCCGCGTAGCGCAGCCAACAGCGTGTCTTGTACCGCGTCTTCAGCGGCTTCGCGATTGCGCAGCCGCAGATAGGCATAGCGGTAAAGTACGTCGCCGTGTTGTTCGAGCCAACCGTCGGGCGTGGAGAGTTTGTCGCCGGGCGGCGTGCGATCCATGCGCGAGTTATTTAATGCGAGGTTTATGCGACATGCGTTGGAGACAATCTAAATAAATCATCGGATCGAGGCCACCGCTGCTGTGATGTGCGTTGTGCAACCATTTACCGAGGCACTCCATCATGTAGTGCTGCACCGCGTGTTCGTCGGGATTGTGTGTCAGCAGCGACTTATAAATGTCGCGCACGCCGCGCGGTTCGTTGAGTGTTAACTGTTCTTCGATGGCGACGTGTAATCCCATGTGCAAGAACGGATTGTTTTCACCCAAAAGCGGAGAGAAATCGCGATCCATGTATTGATCTGGATCGGCCAGCATCGCTTGGTACTCGGGATGATTCAACACTACGCGTACGACCAGACTTTCTACGCCTTCGAGCGGTTGCCCGTCGCTATGACGGCGCCAGGCGCGGAAGAAGACCTCGCGCGTACTGTCGCGATCCGGCGTCGTGAGCATCGATTATGTTTTCGAGCGGAACAGGCCGATGACGGCCGAGTATTGATAGAGATGATTCGCGCCGTCGAGCGGTCCGATCTCGCCGTTGCCGTACATGCCGATGATTGGCAGACCCGGGAAGCGCGTGCGAATCGCATCGAGATCGCGGTCGCGATTACCGAAGAAGTGCGGGCCGCGACCCATGCAGGGAAATAAAACGCCGAACGCCGGTTCGTCGCCGAGCTCGTGACTGCCGCGCTCAAGCGTGGCGCGCATGTCGCGTTCGGCGGTGAGCGCGTCGCGCATGGCCCAGAACAAACGTTCACCGCGCATTAGTGGATGCGCGAGCGTGATCGATTGATCGCGGACGTTGGCGGCGAGGATATGGTTCAAGCGATAGCGACCGTCTTGAATCGCGGTGTAGGGATCGCCGAAAGTAACGCCGCACATCAACATATGCAGCGGTACACGTTCCATCTCGCGCACCGAACCCGGCAACGATTGCACCAGTACCGCCAGCGCGGGGTAGTTGCCGAGACGTTTCAGTTCATAACCTTGCACTTCGGCGACTTCGATCGGCGCCGTGAGCGCGTGTACGCCTTGCGATACGCTGATGACCGCTTGCGTGCCTTCGAAGCGCGCTTCGGCGTGACCGCTTTCGGAAACGCGTCCGGCGGCCCAGACTTTGAACGGACCATCGCCTGACAAATCACCGGAGATGGCGCCGATGCGTTGCAGCGGCGAGTCTAACCAATCAGCGCCCATGCCGGCCGGGGTACACAACGACAGCACAATATGTTCTTCATCCCAAGGATTATTAGGAATACCCAGACTAAACGGAGGACCGAGAACCATGGCGGCGGCGCCGGGGCTGTCGAGCACCCATTCGTCTTCCGTCAGGATGCCGGCGCCGGTGGCACCGATGACTTGTAGCGTGCCGCCGGCGCGCGCGGCCGCACGCAGGGCGGGCTCTGGATTGCCGGCGTATTCCGGGGTCATGAAGAGGATCACGGCGTTGGCGCGTTCGAGTCCGGCGCGTTCGAGGGCGCGCTGCACGGCGAATTCAGCGTGCTTGGGATCAGCACGCTGACCGTGGCTTAAACCGGTGGCGACTCGTCCTGCGTCGGTGCTCATGACCTTACTTTATGCTCGTAGTCACATAAATCATAGACCGGACACCGCGGGCAATGTGGCTTACGCGCGACGCAAATGTAGCGTCCATGCAAGATCAACCAGTGGTGTGCGTTCACGCGGTATTTTTCCGGCACAATTTCCAGCAACTTTTTCTCCACGGCGAGTGGGGTTTTCCCAGGCGCGAGGTGGGTGCGATTAGCAACGCGAAAAATGTGTGTATCGACGGCGATGGTCGATTCACCAAAGGCGGTGTTCAACACCACGTTCGCGGTCTTGCGCCCGACGCCGGGCAAGGCTTCGAGTTCCTCGCGCGTGCGCGGAACTTCGCTTTGATGTCTGTCCGCCAACAACTTGCAAGTATTCAGAATATTTTTTGCTTTGGTGTTGTAGAGACCGATGGTGCGTATGTAGCGCTTGATGCCGCGCAGACCGAGCGCGAGCATTTGTGTTGGCGTGTTAGCGGCTTTGAACAACGCCGGCGTCGCTAGGTTTACGCTCTTGTCGGTCGCTTGCGCCGACAACATCACCGAGATAAGAAGTTCGAAGGTCGAGCGATAGACCAGCTCGGTCGTCGGATGCGGATTGGCGCGCGCGAAGCGTGCAAAGATTTCTTCTCGTTTAGCGGGCGTCATGGATGGCTATGTCGGTTTACGTTTAGCGCGCACGCGTTCGACTGCCGCGCGGATTTCGTCGCGCATGCGATCGCGTTCGTCACTGGGTTTGGAATCCGACGCCGACGCGCGCACGCGTTTGCGTTTCGCGGCGCGGCGCGCGAGACGATCGAGATGCTTTTCAGTGCGTGTGCGCCAGTACACGGTTTCTTCCGTCGAATATTCTGGCCACGGCGCTTTAGCGGAAGGAGCGGTTGGAACCAACGCGATGCAATCCACCGGACAAGGGGGAACGCATAA
>JAHFQD010000220.1 GCA_023266455.1 Candidatus Muproteobacteria bacterium | reverse complement strand
CGTATTACTTAGTCGATAGCGACGGCGGCGGTCAGTTTCGACGCAGCGATCTCGAACCGCGCACCTCGGTCCCGCGCTGGGTTATAAAAAGCTGGTAACGCTAGTTCCCGCACTCCGCATGCAAAACACCAACACGCCCACCGAACAAGCTCTGCGCTGGTTCCGCGCTAGCCTCGATGGCGTGCGCGCGGATCGACCGCGCTGGATCGGCATGGCGATCCTTTACCTCGCCATGGCGCTGTTGCTGCGTGAAATTATTCCGTTCGCGATCATCTACAACTTCTTGCTTGCGCTGATCACGCCCGCCTTGCTGGCCGGTGCACTGATCGCGGCGCGCACGGCACCAATACCGCTGGCTGGCGCAACATTGCCGCAAACGTGGATCGTTCGGCCATTTAATGAATTACTGCAGGGCGTGAAGCGTCAAGAGTATCTGTTCACCACAGTCATTAGCTGCATCGTCACGCTCGGGCTCATGGTGTTGATTTACGTGCCGGCTTTGCTTATCACTGGCGGCACCGTCGTCGCCGGATTCCTCACCGCCGATATTGGCGTCACCATTCAATGGACCACGGTACTCGGCATCTTGGTCGTCGCGCTGTTGTATTTGGCGCTCGGCATGGCGTTGCTGTATCTAATGCCATTAGGGCTATTCGGCAAACGCGCGCCCATTTCCGCCGTCGCCGAAAGTTTTCGCACCTGTTGGCGGCAACGTCGAACGCTGGCCGCATTCATCGCGCCGTTCGTGATTATCAACGTTCTTATCAGCATCGGATTCAATACCGAAAGCTGGATCGGCTATCTGCTTCTCGTCGTTGTCGGTCCAATCGCGTTGCCGGTGTTTGTACTCGGTCTACATCAAAGTTATGGGACGTTGTTTGAAACGCCGGCGCCGGTAGTTCCGCCACCGCTCGTGGCATCTCCGAATACGCTGACGTAACGCCGGTGCGCGGCGCTATCATGCGCCCATGAAGACCCGTGTCTATTACGGTCCCTCACTCGGCGCCTATGGATTCCCCTCTGGACACCCATTTGGCTCCGATCGCTTGGAGGTCTTCTGGCGTGAGTGCCAGCGACGCGGTCTCGACAAACGCGTCGATATCGCGACGCCGGTCGCTTGCGGACGCGACGATCTGTTGCGGTTTCACACGGAAACTTACATAAACCTCGTTGAACGTTTATCCGCTACTGGCTACGGCGCGTTGGATGACGGCGACACACCGGCTTTCCCCGGCGTTTACGAAGCGGCGTGTACCGTCGTCGGCTCGGTGCTCGACAGCCGCTGTGCGCAGGCATTCATCCCCATCGCCGGTTTACATCACGCACGACGCGAAGGCGCCGCCGGTTTCTGCGCGGTGAACGATATCGGCGTATTGATCGAATGGCTGCGCGCTGAGCATCGAATCCAACGTATCGCTTATGTCGATATCGACGCGCATCACGGCGACGGGGTGTTTTACGGATTCGCGAGCGACCCCGCGTTGATCTTCGCCGACATTCATGAAGACGGACGCCATCTCTATCCAGGAACCGGCACCGAGGATGAAATCGGCGTTGGCGACGCCAAGGGCACGAAACTCAATCTGCCGTTGGCGCCGGGCGCCGATGACGCCGCGTTTCACGCGGTTTGGCCGCGCGTCGAGGCGTTTGTACGCGCGGGAAATCCAGAATTCATTATTCTGCAGGCGGGTGCCGACAACGTCGCCGGCGATCCATTAACGCACATGCGATTTTCGCCCGCCGTACATCGACATGCAGCGACGCGACTACGCGCGATCGCGCATGAACATTGCCAGAGTCGATTTATCGCGATGGGTGGCGGCGGTTACAACCGCGCCAACGTGGCGGCCGCGTGGTGTGAAGTCGTCGAAGGAATGCTAGAGGCGTAAACGCCGGCGCGCGTTAGCGCACCGACTTTTTCTGCACCATCACGCGATTACCGCCTTCGCGTTTGGCTTCTTCCACCGCGGCGTTCGCGCGGGAGAGCAGATGTTCGAGATCTTTACCCTTGGTGTACTGCGTCAAGCCGATACTGACCGTCAAGCTAAGCGTCGTGCCATTGGCGTGAAGTTTAGCGTTGGCAATGGTTTGACGAATACGATCGGCGATTTTTCGCGCTTGGGTTAAACCGGTGTGCGGTAAAACGATCATGAATTCTTCGCCGCCATAACGACCGACCTTGTCCGGCATGCGAATGGTATCGGCCAAGACGGCGGCGAATTCGACCAATACTTTGTCACCGGTCGCTTCGCCGTGCCGATCATTGACGCGTCCGAAACCGTCGACATCGACCATGGCGACCGACAGCGGCGTGTTGTAACGCTCGGCTTGCGCCATCGCTTCGAGCACGCCCATGGTAATGCCGCGGCGATTCATGATGTGCGTCAACGGATCGGTTACGTTAACCGCGTCGACGTCTTGTCCCGCTGCTTGCGCGTCGTATTTCGCTCCGCCGCGCAACAGCGCGCACGATACCGCGTAGACCAACGGCGCCGCGACGACGCTAATCAGTGCAGACGCGCATAAAATAAATTCGGTGCCGCGTAATTCGATGCCGAGCATATTCATCAGGCCGAGCAACACCGCGGCCGATGCGAAGACGACGACGGCGATCGTCACGATGGGATTGAACGCGCTCGATATCTGAGATTTGGATTTTTTTGACATGTTTAAAAAAGTTTTGTTTATTACTATAGTCCACTCGCTGACGGCGCAAGCTGCACGAATTGTACTGCATTCCCGGCGTCGTATCTCTAAAGTGTTTGTAGGTTAGCGTAGGCCAACACCAGCCATTTAGTTCCCGTACCGGCAAAATTTACCTGCACCCGCGCCTGCGAACCTTGGCCTTCGTATCCCAAAACGACACCTTCGCCGAACATCGAATGTCTCACGCGGGTACCTAGTCGCATTCCGGCGGGCGCGGCGGCGGTCGTGGTCGATACCATCGGCCGCACCATCGGCGTAGCGCGCACTTCGCTTACTAATTCCTGTGGAATTTCACCGAGAAAACGCGATGGACTGGTGTAGTGTTCGTTGCCGTGCAACCGTCGCACTTCGGCATACGTTACCACCAATCGTTCGCGCGCCCGGGTCATGCCCACGTAGCAAAGCCGCCGTTCTTCCTCAAGCCGGCCCGGCTCTTCCAATGAGCGCTGGTGCGGGAACAGGCCTTCTTCCAAGCCGGTTAGAAACACCAGCGGATACTCGAGACCCTTGGCCGAATGCAAGCTCATCAACTGTACACAATCTTCCCAGGCTTCCGCTTCTCCTTCGCCCGCTTCGAGCGCCGCGTGGGCGAGAAACGCCGACAAAGGGTCGAGCCCTTCCGAGTCGTCGTAATGAAAACCGCGACCGGCCGTGACGAGTTCTTCTAAGTTTTCAATACGCGCTTCGGCCTTTTCGCCTTTTTCTTTCTTGTAATGCTCGATCAAGCCGCTGCCGTTCAACACGTGATCGAATTTTTCTGCCAGCGCCAACATCGCCGTCTCGCTTGCCAGACGATCGATGAGATCCATGAATCCCTTGAGCGCCTGCGCCGCGCGCGCGGTTAATTCATTGGCGGCGAGTATTTTTTGCGAGGCTTCCCATAACGAAATACCGTCGCGTTTGGCGACCTCGCGTACGAGTTCGATGGTTTTATTGCCCAGGCCACGTGTGGGCGCGTTGCAGACGCGATCGAACGAGGGATCGTCATGACGGCTAACGACCAAACGCAAGTAAGCCAGCGCGTCCTTGATTTCCTGTCGCTCGAAGAATCGCAGGCCACCGTAGACGCGATAAGGCATCACTTCTTGGATCAGGATTTCTTCGAACACGCGCGACTGCGCGTTCGAGCGATACAGAATCGCCACCGATGCACGCGGATGTCCGCGCCGAACCCAATCTTGAATGCGCCCGACAACGAAACGCGCTTCGTCGTATTCGTTGTAAGCCGTGTACAACTCGATTGGCTCGCCGTCTTGGCCTTCGGTCCAAAGATTTTTTCCTAGCCGTCCATCGTTATGCGAGATAACCGCGTTCGCCGCTTTCAAAATATTGCCGGTCGAGCGATAGTTTTGCTCCAACCGTACGACTTGGGCCTTCGGATAATCCTT
>JAHFQD010000219.1 GCA_023266455.1 Candidatus Muproteobacteria bacterium | reverse complement strand
AAAGCCTGTCGCGCGAAGCGCTGGAATTGCTGACGGAAGCGGTGAGCGAACTATGCGATACGCGTAAACGCGAAGGCGAACGGCTCAAACAATTTCTGATCGAGCGCATTACCTCCGTCGAGCGTCATGTGGGCATGGTGGTCAAAGTATTGCCCGATGTCACCAACGCCTATCGCGAACGACTATCTTCGCGTTTGGCCGAAGCGCGCGCCACGGTCGATCCAGCGCGTCTGGAGCAAGAAATCGTGTTGTTCGCCAATCGTTCGGACGTCGCGGAAGAACTCGAACGTTTATCGACACACGCGCAAGAAGTTCGGCGCGTTCTCGAGGCTGGTGGCCAGATCGGACGGCGGCTCGATTTTCTAATGCAAGAGTTCAATCGTGAAGCCAACACACTCGCTTCTAAATCGGCCGATTTGCGCGTCACGAACGCAGCGGTGGAATTGAAGGTCTTGATCGAACAAATGCGCGAGCAAGTACAAAATATCGAGTAACCGGTGCGGCAACCTCTCTTCAAAAGTCGCGCCGAATATTGTTTAATGGCGCGCCTGTGAGCTCCGCCAAACTCATCATTCTCTCCGCCGCCTCGGGTACCGGGAAAACCAGTCTCGCCTCGGCGTTGATCAAGAGCCTACCCGATCTCGAAGTCTCCATTTCGCACACCACGCGCGCCACGCGCCCCGGCGAACAGAATGGTGTGCATTACCACTTCGTCGATAAAAAAACCTTCGACCTGATGGTGACGCGCGGCGAATTCTTGGAACATGCGACGGTGTTCGGCAACGCTTATGGCACGTCGGGCATCGAAGTCCAGAGTCGGTTGAAGCGCGGTAAAAACGTGATTCTCGATATCGATTGGCAAGGCGCACGTTCGGTCAAACGTTTGATGCCCGAAGCCGTAAGTATTTTCTTATTGCCGCCGTCGCGCGCCGCGCTGCAAGAACGCCTGACTCGTCGCGGGCAAGACAGCGCCGATGTCATCGCCCGTCGCATGCGCGAAGCGACGTCGGAGATGAGTCACTACGGCGAATTCGATTTCATCGTGGTGAACGACAACTTCGATCTCGCGCTCGCCGACTTGCAGCACATCATCCGCGGCGACGCCGAACCGCGTAAACCGCAATTCGCTTTGGCGACGTTATTCAAAGTTTGATATTCGGTCCGGAAACCTCCGGCCAATACGCTCGTTTCCGCCGTTTTCAGGGCTTTTTGCTGGAGGGGCGTTCTTCAGCTCGGCATCATACGGTGACCTAAAAAGTCGTCGCCTTCCTATGACCGTTTCACGCGTACCCCCTTCGTCTCTCTATTTCTCGCCGTTCGAAACCCAGGGCGTTTCCGACCCCGATATCGGCGAGACCAACGAAATAAAAGCCTATGACAGAGATGGCGATGGAAGACTCAATCAGGATGAAAACCACGCGGTCTCCATAGGATTGATGACTGATCTAAAAAAAAATTTCGTCGCTTACGATACGAGTGCCGATGGGTACCTCGAAGCGAATGAGATTCAAGTCGCGCTAAAAGATAAATTTTCTAAGCACAACATCGACGAGGTGACGGATCATCTCGTCGTTTTGCAGGCGGCGGATTTTATTACCAACGATATTCCGGGAAAGAGCGGATACGATCGTTATCTGGGCTTGAGCCGCGACGATACCAAGGCGATCGAAGATCGGTTGATTGGGTATCGAGGCGACTATGTATCGATGACCGGCGTGTATAACAGCCTACGTGATCGCGAATTCATCAACGGCTTTTATATTCCGACCTACAACGCCGACTTTGAAGCCAAAGTGGACAAGCTCGCCGACAAGTTGACGGTTTTCACCACCGATCAAAAATTTCCAGCCAAGCGCGGCTACATCTTGAACGCCGCGCCCGCGAGCTCGGAAGACAAGCACGTCATCGCCCGCGAAATTTTAAAGTTGTACGGCAATAAAGAGGCATTGATTCAAGAAGTGCTGGACGACGAAAAGCCAACGTTCTTCATTAGCGACGCCGACAATGGTGCTTATGCCGGTGTTACGGCAGGCGAGTTCCTGTGGGACGACGCTATCATAGGTATAGATAGAGACAGCGTTGGCCGCGGTATCTACTCGATCGATTTCGCGAAGTACATTCCCGGATTCGAGCCCATCGCTCACGAGTTCTCCCATTTGATCGCTGACGAAGGATTCGGCGTAATCAACACTGACGATCGCTATATTAAAATCCGCGATGAACTTTTCGATCACGCCAAAGAGACGTTAAAGCACGATGGTGCGAAAGATAAGAAATTTGGCGATGAGTATTGGTCGCAAAGCTCTGTTATTCCTGGCTTGCGCAATTATGCTTTCTACGACAAAGAAGAATTCTTCGCCGTGACCATGGAATTGTTTAAGAAAGACGACGAAGCGCTGAAGGAACTAAGCCCCGGGCTTTATGACTTCTATATGGAAAAACTCGGAGCGCCCTTCCACAATAAAGAGCCGGTAAAGTTACCTTATATACCGTCGGGCTCTCTAGTAACCTTCGATTAATAATTCGGTGTATTAAGACTATGTCCCGCGACCACGCGATCAGCCTTCTCACGGCGCGCGCATACGGAAGGTTCTTTCTACAAACGACGACTAATTAGTAGTTGGGGACCGCGGGATCCACGTCGCGCGACCACGCGGCGATGCCGCCGGTGATGTTGTAGACGTTCTTGAAACCGTTGTGCGAGAGGAATTCGGCGATGCGGCGACTGCGGGCGCCGTGATGGCACAGGACGGCGATTTCTTTTTCTTCCGGGATGTCATCGAGACGGGAAGGGACGCTGTTCATCGGAATGTTCAGCGTGCCGGCGATAGAAGCGGTCGATACTTCCCACGGCTCGCGCACGTCGATGACCACGATATTGTCGTCGCCTTTTTTCAGGCGCGCGTTCAATTCAGTGACGGGAAGTTCTTTAACCATTAGAAAATAAATTTCGCCGGTGCTTTCGCGTTGGCCAATGGCGGCAAATCGGTTTCGAACAACGAACGCTCGCCGAAGCTGCCGTCTTGCAAGCGCGTGATAAGCAGCGCTTCCATCACCGGCGATTTTCCCACGATGACGAACAACCGTCCGCCCGGCGCGAGTTGTGCTTTGACCGCTTCCGACAATATCGGCACCGAGCCGGTAAATACGATTACGTTGTACGGCGCGAATTTTTTCCAACCTTCGACGGCGTCGCCGATTTCGACGCTCACGTTTTTGTGGCCGTGCGTTTCGAGTTTCTCCGCCGCGTCTTGCGCCAAGTCCGGGAATATTTCGACGCCGTAAACTTGTTTACCCGAACTCGCCAACAACGACGTGAGATAACCGGTGCCGACGCCGACTTGCAGAATTTTATCGGTCGACGCGATTTCGAGTTCTTGCAGCAACCGCGCTTCCATCTTGGGTTGCATCATTACTTGGCCGTGACCGATCGGGATGTTCGTATCCGCGAACGCCAGTTTGCGATACGCGGCCGGCACATAATTTTCGCGCGGCGAGCGACCGATGAGTTCTAAGACGCGTTGATCCAACACTTCCCAAGTGCGAATCTGCTGCTCGACCATGTTGAAGCGAGCGCGTTCGATATCCATTGCGGGCATAGTTATAGACAGCTGTTGTGAGGCGGCGTTAGGTTAGTGATTTTTACCCCCTACCGCAAGCCGGAGCAGTATTTTACGAGGTTTTTGAGCGAAAACTTTACTGAACAGACAGGTCTGTCTATATTCCCTGTCTATGAAGGCCGACGATATCAGCGAGCGCTCCCCCCGCGAGCGCATCCTTAAAACCGCCTCGGAATTGTTTTACGCCGAGGGCATTCGCGCCGTCGGCGTCGACACCATCATCGCTAAGGCCGATGTCGCCAAGGCGAGTTTTTATAAGTACTTCCCCTCGAAAGACGATCTCGTCGTCGCGTTTCTCAAACATCGCGATGAGTATTTTCGAAATTGGATGCAACAGACGGTCGAGCGCTTGAGCCCCGATCCCGCCGGGCGGGCGTTGGCGGTGTTCGACGCGTTAGCGGAACGTTTCGCGAGTCCAGATTTTCGTGGCTGTGCGTTCATCAACAGCGCTTCCGAATTGGGCAACTCGAATGCCGAA
>JAHFQD010000218.1 GCA_023266455.1 Candidatus Muproteobacteria bacterium | reverse complement strand
AACGCTACCGCCAAGGAGCCGTTGCATTTAAGCAGTGCCTGCGACAGACGATCGTTAAACAGCAAGCGGTTGGGTAGATCCGTCGCCGGATCTATTAGCACGCGTAATTGTTCCGCGTGATGCGCCTCTTCAAGCTGGCGCGTGCGCAAGGTCACGCGATCTTCCAACTCTTCGTTCATCTGCTGAAGCGCATCCGCCATGCCGTCGAACGTTTCCGCCAGTTGCCCGAGTTCGTCATCCCCATGTGGCAGACCCGCGCGCACGGTTAAGTTGCCCGAACCCAATTTGCGCGCGGCGGCTGCCAACGCTTTGACACGCCGCAACACGAACGCATCGCTTCCCACCCACGCCGCAATGCTCGCCAGCATCGCGACCATAAGCAGCAACGCGATATTTCGCACAAAACCCTCATTCGCTGCCGCGAACGCGACGGATTTTGGAATGCCCACGATTACATAGACTCGACCGTTAGGACTGTCGTGGAGAACGGCGTAAGCGTAAAGATGAGGAATGCCGTCCATGCTATTCGCTTCGGTAGTACCTTCGCCGGGATGGTTTGAGATGAATTTGAAGATCGAAGAATCTTGTACCGACTGGCCGACCCATTTGTCTGCGTCGGGGTGATGGGCTAGGACGGTGCCGCGGCTGTCTACGACGGTTAATGTTGAGCCTGGTGGTAGTTTATGATCAGCAATTAATTGGTTCAGCCAATCGAGATTCAATGCGGCAAAGACAATGGCTGATACATTTCCATTATTGTCTAAGATGGCTTGACCGAAATTGACACTATTTTTTCCAGTAGCTCGTCCGATCTGATAATCCCCGATACCAAAATCGCGAGTTGCCATAGTGCGTTGAAAATAGCCTCGATCGACGATATTGTTTTTTAAATTAATATCGAGGGTTCGGCAGAACACATTTCCATTAGGTAGAGCTAGACCGAATAATCGGTAGTGTGGGTTTGGCTGAAGCACTTCCACCAATATTTTGTGGCAATCGGATGCGTTATTGTGTTTTTTTAGTTCCGGGAGCTTGGATAAACCAATCAGCAATTGCCTCGTGCTTTCAATCAATCGACGTTGTTCTCTTGATGCCAAGCGAGCTAAGTGCATAGCGTCTCGTTCTGCGACAGCCGCAGCTTCATTACGCTGGCTGATGGTCGAATAAGCGCTTAGAGCAAAGACTGGAATAGAGGTGATTATTATAAGGAGCAACAATCGTGCTCGAAGTCCGGCTCTATGTAAGAAATGTGTCACTCATAATCTCCGTTATGAGATGGTGCAAATTGATTCTAGGAATTTTGTTTAGCAACCCGAGAAACTTTAAATCTCTTTATCTCGTTATATTCCACCGCTTTACCGCTATCGTTCATCGCCTTCCATAAAGAATTACGCTGTTCGGCATCCAACCAAAACTTCGCACTCACACCGAAAACCTTACTTAAGCGAATCGCCGTATCAGTAGTTAATTCATAATTTCCGTTAATGATCGCGTGAATACGCTGTGGGCTTACTTTCATTAATTTGGATAATTCAAGCTGGGTCAGATCGAGCGGTTCCAGGAATTCGTGATACAGCAATTCTCCCGGCGCGATCGGCGCTTGCAGCGGGATCATTTCATGAATCGCCGTTGCACCCGATTCCTTCGGGGAAGGCGAGGGGACAGTATCCGCCGACTTCAACCAAACACCGCGAAAACCTTTCGCTTCGTCGTCGTACCGGAAAACCAGCATCCACGCTTCGTCGATT
Organism: Candidatus Muproteobacteria bacterium; assembly: GCA_023266455.1. Classification (GTDB taxonomy): domain Bacteria; phylum Pseudomonadota; class Gammaproteobacteria; order Acidiferrobacterales; family Sulfurifustaceae; genus JAHFQD01. Next base: position 2,372 of record JAHFQD010000218.1, on the reverse strand, counting down.
CCGAGCGTGAATAGGTTGTTTTCTTTTCGATGAAGGGACTGCACTTGCGCACCCGGAACGGCTGTTAGCTCGTCGAGGCTTCCGGCGAAATGGAGCAAGTCGAGCTTACGAATCATGGCCGCACGGATGGTGTAGTGAATCTTGTCGCATTGCGCGCGCAGCCAGCAGTTTTCTACGTTCTTGTCTACAAAGGAAATTATCATCCGATATTCCTCGCCAAATCTCGCATATTGACTTCCTGCAAATTAATTCCTAAATTAGGAAAAATATCTCTTATAGAGATATACCATGTTCGGCATAGTAATGCCGTAACGGCAAAGTTTAGCCTATGGCAGCTGAAATAGTCACGGAATAAAAGGCCTTTGGTTTCGGGGTTTAGATAAGGAGCGACCAGACAATGCTTATTTTGTCACGCCGTATTGGAGAAGCGCTTTATATGGGGGAAGACGTGAAAGTCACCATCCTCGCGATGACGCGGTATCAAGTGCGTATTGGTATCGATGCGCCGAAGGATCTTCCGATTTTTCGAGAGGAACTTTACGAACGCTTGAAGGCTGAGCAGGAAATGCAACTAAGAGATTTATGGCTTCCGAAAAATGACAAGTAAAGAATTAGCAAAATAATGTTTGTTAAAATTAATTGACACGTTTATATAGTTATTGCAGATTACACACGCTTTTTATTTTTCATAATAACCATCGAGGATGATGGTGGTGTTATCGGGGTCGGATCGCTGAAGGATTCAGGGAAGCGCGGCCGAAAAAAAGGGGTCCTTTGTGCATCGCACGACTCATATTTCGTTACTCCGTACGATTTCCGTAGCGCTGTTTTTTCTATTTGTTGCGACGGCCCAAGCCCACGACGACCAAACTTTCCACGGTCTCGCCCGTCACTATTTCAACAATGACACGGAAGCGAAAGCGGCCTGTATCGACCATGGCAATACCTATGGTGTTGGCAACCCTTGTTATCCTTGCTATCCATTTGGTGGCGATAGCAGCACCGACAGCTACGCCCTGGTCGAGCGTTGCTATAGCGATCGCGGTATTGCGAGTTTCTTTTTCCCGATGGGTCATACCTGTCCCGCCGGTACACAATTTACCGCTACCGGTAATTGCCAAGTTCTTCCAGAAGAAAAGAATCTCGGTTGCAGCGAAAACCTAGTTAAGAATCCCTGTAACGCGGCCAATTCAAATAAATACCAACGCGAAGACGACCTGCTTAATTCAGATGCGCTGCCCGGATTAAGCCGCGCTTACAATAGCCTCTACGTCAGCCACGACGTTCATACCACAATCGATGGTTATAAATTTGGCTACGGCTGGTTGTCTTCGCTCCACAAACGTCTTGAAGTCGAAAGCCTGACACTGATCCAAGTGCGTCGCGCCGATGGCCGTGGCGAACCGTTTACTAATACCAACGGCGCTTGGACGGGAGACGCCGACACGCAACTTGCGTTGACGCAAGACAGTAGCGGTTTCACCTTATTCTTTCGTAATGGCGGCAGTGAACGTTACAATAGCTTTGGCCGACTTCTATTCGAAACCACACCATCAGGACAAACGACCGCATACACCTATGACAATTCCAATCGGCCCATTACGATTACTGGACCCTTTGGTCACCGTTTGACGATTGTCCACGATGGTGAGACCAATCACGTCGCAGCGATTACTGATCCACTGGGCCAGACGATCCAGTACCGCTACGGCGGCAGCATTTACTACGAGCAGCAAAATCTCACTGAAGTCGTATATCCCGACGGCAACGTCAAGCGCTACCACTACGAAAATACCAATTACCCGCATGCGCTGACCGGCATTTCTTATGTCGACAGTGCCAATGTCGCTACGCGCTACAGCACCTATGTTTACGACGCGAACGGCAAAGCGATTTCCACCGAACACGCCGGTGGCGTCGAGCGCGCGACGTTGACCTACGACACGGATACGCAAACCACTGTTCGAGACGCCATCAACACTGCCGAGATCATGACTTTTCAAATCAATCTCGGTTTGAAAAATCTCACCAGTCGCGTCAACCAAAGCGACGGCAAATATCTGGCGCAATTCTTCGACGCCAATAACAACGTGACTTGTCAGCAGGACGAAGAGGGCAGAATCGCGACGTATTCCTACAGCGCGACGAATCAAAGAACGTCGATCACGGAAGGACTCACCGGTACCTGCGCCAGTCCGCAATCCACAAGCGCGACCAGAACTGTTTCTTACGTTTATTTATCTTCGATTCTGAACTTGCCGACGCAGATCATCTCGCCAAGCGTCGCATCGGCACATAATAAAACCACCGTTGTTCAATATGGCGACACTGCGCATCCCTATTTACCCACACGTATTATTCAAAACGGCTAT
>JAHFQD010000012.1 GCA_023266455.1 Candidatus Muproteobacteria bacterium | reverse complement strand
TCGATTACAACGAGCGGCGTCCGCACGACTCGCTCGGGGACTTGCCGCCCGTGGTCTATCGGCGGCAACATGCGGTTCAATGTTCTACTTCTGAAGTGTGTGGTTGACGGGGGAGCTTACGTGAAGCCTTTGTGCTCCCGCAAAAATATACGAAGGGCTTTGGTTGAGCCCGTCAACATTAATCATGATCGAATCTGTTACACGTCGACCGCCTACACGCAATCGCTCGAAAAACGCATACCAGCGAGGAAGTCTATTGATATAACTTTCTACATTCTTTCCGTAGAGCAATAAGAACGAGACGGTACCGCCTCGACCGATTTGTTTGACAGACAACTGAACTGCGTCGAAATCGGACCATTTAATAGAACCGTATGCAGTATGTTCAATGCCTTGCACATTGAAACTAAAAATAGATCTTTTCAGTCCGTTCAATCCAAAAATCAATAATCCAATTCCACCAAATACAAATATGATGAAAACGGCACCTACCGTTACATCCGCTACCGCTTGGGAGAAACCCCATGCCGCAGCGCAACATAATAGGCCAACAAATATTGCTCCCAAACAAACAGATTTTGCGCGACAAAAAATTTCCGCTCCTTTCCAATTTGCAGGAAGCTCTAAAGGAAGTAGCCAAATGAGTTGTTTAATATGGTGATATAAAGCGAACGCGCCGATTAGGGCGATTGCCATTAGGATGAAGCCGTTAATGGCGGTGGCGTTATCTGATCTAGAAAGTGCGAATAAAAAAATCGCCAAACCGCACACCGAGGCAACAAACATGATCAATAGCACACTTATCCACAAAAGAATCAGTAGATAGTCGCCAGCTCGCTCAGTCGTATTTTTAAGATTCAAGATTATTCATCTATCTTTGCGGATTTGTTTAAGTCTGGCTCGGCAATTGATGGATGCAAGGGTTAAAAGAGTTCTTCAAAAGCAGACTCGCTTTCACCCTACCCTACGGAGGGAATCGAAGGAGATATAAATTCAGCAACCACTGCAAGTATTGCACTTACGTATGCCGTGAATAATTAAATTGGCTGGCAATTTAGACATGGTTTTTTCTTTTTTAGCCGATAATTTGGCACGTTGTTATTCAATAAAACGCTGAGCCACTTCTGAAGTCGGCACCATACATTGTGATTTCCTTCCAAATAAACGATAGCGGTGACGCGCAATGAAGCGATATATCGGATCTCGCAACACACGCGGGAGACAAGACAATATGATTGAAATTACTCTCCACCTGCCCCCGAGCTGCGACAGTATTCGAATAATCGCGGTGCTATCGGTATAAGGCACGTGATTATCTAATAATAAAAAGGACACTGGAGAATCAGGATCAAGGCCGTGTTCTTGTAATAAACGTTTTCCAGCCGTTGTCTGCATAGCAGCGAACATGAATCGTTTTTCTTTGTCGTGCTTCAACAAGAAATAAACCCAGCCATTGCATAAGTGACAGACACCGTCGAAAACGACAATAGAAGTTGTGGAGCTCATTGCATCCATCCGACATACTGCACAAGTAACCCTATGCCACGAATGCCGGCCTTTACATTGAAATGATAGTGTCCGTCCTGGTCATACTCGAAAATATCGAATTCAAATAATCCCTGAGGCAACTTCACTCCAAATACGCTGACTTTCACTACCGTCCAACGAATTTGCGTTCGTTCCACTGAAAGCTGAAATACGAACCGAGCGAGCCCAAGAGATTCATGCAGTAAACCGTTTTTAGCCTCCAAAATCGATCGCATACGATGCGCTCCGAAGCGACGAGACCAGATTTCCTTAGCCCCTTCAGACTGGATAGTTAGCTCGACAGAACAAACGCCGGCAGACGGAAGAAAAGTGGCTCTAGCAAGTAAACGAGAAATTAAAGAACGACCGCATTGAACATTGCACTGGCCACTAAAACGAAAATTCCCTGGACAACGGTGAACGATCTGCAGACTTTGTGGCAGTTGGCCAAGCGCTGGGCCGAGTAATAATTCGTACATTCGTTAAGGTCTACGTAATCACCGGAAGAGTCTTAGCAATCATCAAAAATGTTATCGCGATAACGACAACAAACGCCGGTACGCCAAGGACAAACCACAAAATAAAACGACGATGAAAGCTCTTACTGAGTTCGCTAATAAAAGAAACTCGATGTGCTTCGCGGCTCATCATTATTTGCAGCACTACAACTGGTAACCATAATGCGCCAACCAATATAAAAAGACCTAAAACGGTAATTGACCATGTGCTGAGCAATGACCAATTATTCATCACCACAAGAACCACACCACTAATTACCTGGAATATAACCGCAGGGGTCGTAAAGCACGCATCTGCGACAACGGTAAGTTTAAGCACCGAACGTAGGCCATCGATTTCGCCGACCGCTAACGCGCGTCGGTAGCCGAACCATGCGAAGAAAGCGATTCCAAGACCAGTGCCGAATAAAATCATTGCGCTGAGCACATGAGCGGTTTTCCATAAGTCATATGCGTTCAAGACGAATATTCCTCGATGTTTGTTCGTATATGCCAACGTGCGAATTCTCGTTTGAAATCATTGAGCGTGAGTAATCCCATACATGGCATAGCGCCATGGGTTCTTATCTCACCGCGGGCAATTTTTTCTACAAGAAGAATGGCCGACATTGCAGGGATTTCTGGACCATGGCTGTCGTCAGCCGTTAAATGCCACTCAGCACGCCCTTTTTTCCCATTTGTTGTAACACCCGTAATACTTACTAACATGCCACCGGTTTCGCTGCCGAAGCGATCAAGCAGCGATGCTGCACAATTTAACGTTGGCGCCCAATGTTCAAGCGGCACTGGAATTCCTATACGACGCAGCTGCGCGGTTACCCAAAGAACGAGATGTTGAACACCAAGCTCCAGCGCGGCGCGGAACTGAACAGTCTTAACGCCGAGATAACGTTCGGGAAATAATTCCAAATCAGGCACATCGCATGCGGCCGCCCAACGTTTGCCGAAATCGGCGAATCGCAGGCGACGCAATTCCTGCCAACCATAAGCAGGTTGCCATGCACCGTCTTTCAACCAATTGAATCGCTTACCTGCATAGCTGAAAACCGCCTGCATCGTCGCTACACCGCGAGGAGCACGTTGGCCGGGTGCTATAGAGATTTGTATTTCCTCCAACGATTTAAAACGAGGAATCAATTCGTCGACAACCGCCGAAGAAAGCGCTGGTACGGTACTGGCTCCTGAGATTGCCAGCTTTTTTGCATTCATTGCTGCTGTATTAACCGCTCTGGAAAACTGTGCGACGAAGTCGCGGCCATCGGCCAAGTCTATATAGTGAGCGTTGATATCTAACGTGGCCAAAGCGACGCGATAGTCTTGGCCCTGGAAAGGTCCTATACAGTGAACGACGAGATCAGGCCTGATTTTTCGTAAAGTGCTTTGGAAATTTACATCTAAATAATTGATTTTTGCTTTTCCGATTCTTTCCTCAAATCCCACATCGCGATGCCCACGTTCTGGATCTCGACCGCCAGCCATGATTTCGAGATTAGTGTTTCGTGTTAACGCACGACAGATTCGAGAGCCAAAATTGCCGTAACCACCAAGGACGAGGACACGCATGATGCTGTAAGTCTGGCTCGGTAGTTGATGGATGCAAGGGATAGAAAGGATTCTTCCGATGTTTTCCATGTCCATCTAGTGCAGTTCCTGTGGAAACGACATTCACACTATGATTAACGCCAAATCAACGGTTTTGGCTTACCGGCGTCAACCGTCGCGGTCCACGTGCGTTTGTAGTTAACATTGCTACAACATTCTTCCTAAAAACTCGACAGGAAAATATCAATGACCCATCAATCGACAAAATTCTTACTCGGCGCTGTTTTCGCGACTATCACCTTCTCCAGCGCCGCGGTGTACGCGGCGGACGACGCGGTTAAGCAGGATACGAAGGAAATCCGTCAGGACCGGCGCGACATTCGCGAAGACAATAAAGACGTACGCCAAGACCGTCGCGAAGTGCACAAAGACGGTCAGGAAGTACGTAAGGACCGGCGAGAATTGCGCCGCGATCGGAAAGCGGGCGATGCAGCCGACGTCGCGAAGGATCGAAAAGAACTTCGCGAAGACAAAGCGGATAAGAAAGATGACCGTAAGGACCTAAACGAAGATCGCAAAGATCGGCGTGAGGATCGTAAAGAAACCGAACAGGATCGCGCTAAGCGTCGTCATGATGCGGCTGGCGCGGGGCATGGGGGAAAGCGTTAATTTATAAATCACACGCGTGGGCTCTGCCCGCCCTACCTTTAATAACGTAGGGTGGGCAAAACCCACCGAGCGGTTTACGAATAAATAATGTGAATCTGTAGGACGAGAAGCTTTACGGTAACCGCGACAAGCCTTTGCTCAATTTCCGAATCACATCCAACGGTACGCGCACGAACATCAAAGCCGCTTCGGCCCCGGTAGCACGGATAACGAGCGATTCAATGCGGAACGTTTCATGACCATCGCTGCGCGGAAGTTCGAACATCGCGAAGACTAACGAGTTAGGCGTTAACGAAACCGAACCGGTTTCGATTAACAAACCCCCGAGGCTGATATTTTTACCGATGACGGTGACACGTCCCGTTTTCGGCGATTCCAAAGTGAGCGACTGCTGATATTTTTTTCGTTCGCTGATTCGGCGTTCCATGTTATGCAGTCCAGAATTCCCTATCAAAAAATGTGCAAGAAATACGCCATTCCCATAATTCGAAACACGTAACTCTTCACTGATTATTTTTATTCCGTGCTGACCGGCTGAGAATTATTCGCCAGCGCTGCATAGAGTGTATGCCAACACAAGGTTGCACACTTCACCCGCGCCGGAAATTCGCGCACGTTCTGCAACACGCGCAATTTATCGGGGAATGAAGCCGGCGCGTGCGCTTTTTCCGTAAGCAAGGTGTGGAATTCTTTGAATAAGGTTTCAGCTTGGGCTTCGGTTTTACCTTTAAGGCTTTCGGTCATCAACGAAGCCGATGCGGTAGAGATAGCGCATCCGGCACCTTCGAAACGGATATCTTTGATGATGCCGTCTTCAACTTTGAGATAGAGCTTCAACCGATCGCCGCATAGCGGGTTAAATCCTTCGGCGCTGCGGTTGGCATCGGGCAACGGGCCGGCGTTACGCGGATGGCGATTGTGATCGAAGATCACTTCTTGATAGAGCTCGCGCAGATCGGTCATACGCCGAAAATCTCCTTCACTTTACGGATCGCGCGGTAAAGCGCGTCTATTTCTTCGCGCGTGTTGTAGAACGCGAACGACGCGCGCGCGGTGGCCGGTACCTGGAAGCGCGTCATAATCGGCATGGCGCAGTGATGGCCAGTGCGAATCGCGACGCCTTCGTGATCGAGGATGGTGCCGATATCGTGCGGATGTATGCCATCGAGCGCGAACGACAGGATACTCGCTTTCTCGCGCGCCGTGCCGATGAGGCGCATGCCTGGCACGTCTTTCGAAACCGCCGTGGCGTATTCGAGCAGCGCATGTTCGTGCGCGGCGATCACGTCTAAACCGATACCTAATATGTATTCAATCGCCGTCGCCAAACCGATAGCGCCGGCGATATTCGGCGTTCCGGCTTCGAACTTTTGCGGCAACCCGGCATAGGTGGTTTTCTCAAAGGTAACTTCGCGAATCATTTCGCCGCCGCCGTGGTACGGCGGCATCGCGTTCAATAATTTCTCCTTGCCGTACAACGCGCCAATGCCGGTCGGTCCATACAATTTGTGTCCCGAGAATGCGTAGAAGTCGCAGTCCAGCGCTTGCACGTCCACGACGATATGCGGCACCGCTTGTGCGCCGTCCACCAACACTGCCGCCCCGCGCGCGTGCGCGAGGTCGATGAGGCGCTTAATGGGATTGATCGTGCCCAAGGCGTTCGAGACATGCGTCAATGCGACTAGTCGCGTGCGCTCGTTTAATAGTCGCTCGAATGCGTCCAGTTGTAATTCGCCCGCGTCGTTAATCGGCGCGACTTTGAGTAAAGCGCCGGTTTGCTCGCAAACGAGTTGCCACGGCACGATGTTGGAATGATGCTCCATCTGGCTGACTAAAATTTCATCGCCCGGTTTCAAGCGCGGACGCGCGTAACTCTGCGCCACTAAATTAATTGCCTCGGTAGTGCCGCGCACGAACAGCGTTTCCGCTGACTTGGCAGCATTGAGGAAACGGCGCACGGTTTCGCGCGCAGCTTCGAAAGCGTCGGTGGCTTGTTGGCTTAACGCGTGCAAACCGCGATGGACGTTGGAATTGTATTCCGCGTAATAGCGCGCTTCGGCGTCGATTACAGATTTAGGTTTTTGCGAAGTAGCGGCGTTGTCCAAATAAACCAGCGGCTTGCCGTGAACTTGCTGCCGCAGAATCGGAAAGTCCGCGCGCACGCGCGCGAGGTCCAATAGTTGATTAGGCGCTGTCATGCTAGGCGAATCCGTTTTGGTAACGACTCTCATCAGAATTGTTTTTCTTCATCGCGTCACCGCCGCTGCGTCGGCGACGACGATTTCGAAACTTTCAATGTCATGGTTTGCAGTTGCGGCGAGGCCATGTCGGCCAAGGTCACGCCGTCCAAGGCCTGCATCACCAAACGATTAATGCGCCGCCAGTTGGCGCGCAGCGAACAATGCGACTCCTGCACACACAACCCGCGCGAGACGCTGCACTCAGTGAGCGCTATTGGACCTTCCATTACCTCAATGATTCGGCTGAGCGAAATCTCGACGGCGGGATACGCGAGCCGGTAACCGCCCTTGGCGCCACGTGTCGTCGATAACAGACTACCGCGCGTGAGCGTCTTTAATACTTTACTAACCGTCGGGAGCGCGATGCCCACCGCCTCGGCGACGTCGGCGGCGGCGTATTGGCGTGCGGGATCGTCCGCTAAATACGCGAGGATGACGGTGGCGTAATCGGTAAGTTTGCTGGTTCGCAGCATGGTGGACTCAATGGGGTTATATAGGACTATTATGGTCCTATATTTTGCGAAGGACAACGTTACACGCGTTACAACTCCTCAACCCTTTCGGTGGTGTCTCGATTTGACAGATATTTCCCTCATCCCAACGTGACCTGCCTGGGTGCGCGAAATGCTCGCGCACCCGCTCATCGGCACCGATGTCCACGGGACATCGGCGACTACTCCGATTCGCCTCCCGAGGGGAGAAAGGCCTTAAACCCCTCTCCCGACATCCGCCTATGCTCGGGCCACGAGAAAAAAATATGCGAATTCATCGCTTTTCAGCCGCGAATACCTGCGTGGATAACGCCTCCCCCTTAGCTATTATTTCCCCATACTGACCTGCCTAGGGGCTAAAAATGAGCGAGCGCAATCCATACAGTCCACCGGGTGCGGTTGTCGAAGACGAACATCCCACCGTCGGCGAAGACGTTTTGATTCCGAACGGCGAGAGCCGCCCGCTGGATCACGGTTGGAAGTGGATCAGTTCCGGCTGGAGCTTGTTCAAGGCCCAGCCCGGCATGTGGATACTTAATATAGTGATCGCATACGCGGCGATCTTCCTGCTGTCGATGATCCCCCTGGTGAATTTCGTCATGTCCATCGTCTGGCCCATCATCGGCGCCGGTTATTTCGCGATGGCAGACGCCGCGCGCCGCGGCGAGCATTTCGGCGTGGGCCATCTGCTCGCTGGTTTTCAGAAACGCGCCGGACCGCTAGCGCTGGTGGGCGCCATCTACTTAGCCGTCGTGTTGGTCTCGGTCGCGATCTTCGCCATCTTCGGTGGATCGGTGTGGTTCGCCATCGCCTCGGGAACCGTCAAACCCGAAATGCTGACCGGCTTGGGACTAATGATGTTGCTCTACGTCCTCGTGGTCTCGTCGATCGGCATGCTGATCGCCTTCGCACCTGCCTTAGTGTTTTTTCACGACGTGCCGCCGGTAGCGGCGATGAAGATGAGCGTCGCCGGCTGCTTGAAGAACATGATGTCGGGCACCGTCTACGCCATCTTATTAGGTCTCATCGTTCTGCTGTCGGCGATTCCTCTCGGCCTCGGTTTGCTCGTCACCATTCCGTTGATGACCGCCTCTTTCTATAGCGCCTATCGCGACATCTTCGTCAAATCCTAACGTGCCGATGCTCGACACGGTGCGTGAAGTCTCCACGCCGGAGCTCGTGGCGCTACACCTACGCTTAGCCGGACCGATACCACGCTCGCTCGCGTGGTTACTCGATGCACTGATTCGCTTGGGCGTTATGCTCGCGTTAAGCGGCATCTTGCGAGCACTCGGTAGTTTCGGCTGGGGACTAATCACGATTCTGTTTTTCGTGCTCGAGTGGTTCTACCCCGTTCTGTTCGAAGTCCTCGGCAAGGGCGCTACACCCGGCAAACGCGCGCTGGGCTTGGTAGTCTGTCACGACGACGGCACGCCGATCGGTTGGGGCGCTTCCTTCACGCGCAATCTTTTACGTGCAGCAGATTTTCTGCCGATGGCCTACGGCTTCGGTTTGATTTGCATGTTTCTCTCACCCGAATTCCGCCGCATCGGCGACATCGTCGCCGGCACCGTGGTGGTGCATCGCGAGTCGACCGGCGATCGCACTATTCCAGAAGCCACGCCGCTGGCGCCAAACGCGCGCTTGTCGCGCGAAACCCAACGCGCTGTGCTGGCGTTCGCCGAACGCGCACCGCGCGTCACACCGGCGCGCGCCGAAGAATTAGCGGCGCTCGTGCCGCATCTCACGAACGAAAGCCAAGGAACCGAATCGGTGCGCCAGCTGTTAGGACTCGCCAATTACCTCATCGGACGCCGCGTATGAGGCAAGAACAATTCGAAGCGCTTTACGGACAACGCTGGCGCGAATTCGAATCCTGGCTAGGGCAACGCGTTTACTCTCGACGCGAACGCGACAAAGAACCGGCGGCGTTTGCGGCGCGGGAAGTACCGCGGCGTTATCGCGAAATCTGCCGGCACCTCGCGCTCGCCCGCGCGCGCGATTACGGTGCGTCGCTGGTCGAACGCTTGCACCACTTGGCCGTCGCCGGCCACGACGCGGTTTACAGCGCACCGAGCGGGCTCGGCGCGCGCTTTCGCGCTTACCTTATGAGTGGTTTCGCGCAGGACGTACGAGAACTGCGGCGCTTTGTCTTGGTCGCGGCCTTGCTGCTGGGACTTCCCTATTTAGCCTTGGGCATCGTCACGCGTTACAACCCCGACTTCGCTTATTACGTCATGTCGCCACGCGCCGTTTGGCGGTTCGAGAACATGTACGACGGTGAACGCCTCGGCCGCACGCGCGACGCCGGCACCGACGTGGCGATGTTCGGCTTTTACATCAACAACAATATCGGCATCGCCTTCCGCTGTTACGGCGGCGGCGCGCTCGCGGGACTCGGCACGGCGGCAGCGTTGGTGTTCAACGGCATTTTCATGGGCACGATCGAAGGACGACTCGTCGCCAAAGGCCACGGCAAAAATTTTTACTCGTTCGTCGCTGGACATTCTTCGTTCGAATTATTCGCCATCGTGCTCGCCGGCGCCTGCGGATTACGTCTCGGCTGGGGACTGTTGGCGCCGGGACGACGTTCGCGCGGGCAAGCACTCAAGCACGCCGCCAAAGAAACCGCCGGCGTCATCGCGGGCGCGGCGGTGATGTTGCTGATCGCCGCCACCATCGAGGCCTTCTGGTCGCCGCTGCGATTGGATCCACCTATTAAGTATGCCGTCGGCATTGCGGGCATTTTGGCGGTCGCAAGTTATTTCCTGTTAGCGGGCCGGCGCGATGCATCTCGATAAACTCGCGATCGTCCTGCGTCCGCGCGCCAACTGGGAGGCCGTCGATCTCGGCATCCGCATGGTGCAGAACAGTTGGCAGCCGTTGTTCGCAGCATGGTTGGCGGTGTATCTCCCCATTTCACTGTTGGTGGTGTCGGTTATCGGGGTCGGCTTGGAATCGCTGATGTGGGCCGTGTTGGTTTTATGGTGCCTAAAACCCTTCTTCGACGCTGTGCTACTGCACGTGCTCTCGCACGCCATCTTCGGCGATGTAACGGATTGGCGCACCACGTGGCGCGCGCTGCCGCAACTTTTGCTCCGCAGCGGTTTGATAAACGTGACGTTGCAACGCATAGCGCCACCGTGGTTGTGGTGGTGCAATACGCGCCGCTCGTTGTTATTGCCGGTCACGCAACTCGAAGGTCTGCGCGGTAAAGCGGCGCGCGAACGACGGCGCTTACTCTCGCGCCAAGTGGGCGGCGTTGCATCGTGGCTGACGTTCGCGGTGGTCAATTTCGAGTTCATTTTATTTTTCGCAGTGATGGGATTCGTCAGTTTGGCGTTGCCCGACTCCATCAAAGAACAGTTCAATCCGGGCGTGCTGCTGTTCGGACGAAATGACGACCCGCAGCTGATCGCGAGGATAACAATGGCCTTGGTTGACGTGGCGATTCTCGGTTTTCTCGAACCGTTCTACGTCGCCTGCGGCTTCGCGCTTTATTTGAAACGGCGCACCGATCTCGAAGCCTGGGATGTCGAACTGGCGTTTCGCCGTCTGCAAACACCGCCGAAATCGCCCGGCGCCGCAACACTCACATCGATGGTGCTCGCGGGTGTTCTGATCGCTTCGCTGTTTTTATCGCCATCCATCACGCGCGCCGAAACAGTCGACGACGCGCATCGCGCCGTTTCCACGATCATCCCCGCTTCGTCCGACATCGCCGATCGCGCCAAAACCGAGATCGACGAAATTCTTAAACGCCCCGAATTCGGCACCGAATACAACTCATGGCGTTTGCGCAAAATCGTTACCGAAGAGCCCAAGAGCGATCTGGGTTGGCTCGACCGTGTATTGCGCGCTATCGGCAAAGCGTTTCGCTTAATCGGGCAATGGATTTCCGAAATCGGACGCGTGCTGGCGTGGACGACGTTGGTGATTTTAGTCGCGGTGTTCGGTTGGGCGATTTATCGCTACTGGCGCCAACATGCCGGCAACATCGTCACGAATAACGCGCCACCTGCCGAAGTCGCCGGCTTCGATATCCGTCCGGAATCCTTGCCCGACGACGTTGCCGCCGCCGCGCTCGCCTTGGCGCGTGCCGGGCAACCGCGCGCCTGCTTGAGCTTGCTGTACCGTGCCGCACTATCCACACTCGCGCATCGCGACCGCGTCGAGTTCACGCGCGGCGACACCGAGGGCGATTGCTTACAACGCGTGCACGGCGGCGCACCGATACGTTATTCCTTTTTCTCTCATCTCACGCTCGCCTGGCAAGAAGTCGCGTACGCGCGGCACGAATTGCCGCGTGAACAACTTGAAAACTTGTGCGCACAATGGCCGCAATATTTCGCAATCCAACCGTAACGCGCTGGCTGCAATGGGCGCTACCGATCGTGGCCATTGTCGCCGTCGGCCTATGGTATTTCGGCACCTATTACGAATGGGTGCAGGAAAAAGAACGCGGCGGCATGACCGGCGAAGCGCGCGAAAATCCGTACTTCGCGGCGCAGTTGCTGCTGGAGCAGCTCGGATTCAACGTCGAGAAAATTACCGACGCGCAGCGTCTGCTCAATCTGGAACCGGAGGGCACGATGTTTTTGGTTTCGCCGCGTTCGTTTTATCCCGACCAAGCGCGTCGCTTGGCCGAGTGGGTTAAAGCGGGCGGACATCTCGTCGTGGCGACGGATAACAATTGGCTGAACACCGAACTGGGCGTGTATTACATCGGCAATCACAATCTCGCGAAAACGAATTCCAAAATGCAGATCGTATTAGACGGCCGAGCGCATGCGGTCGATCTTCCCAATACCGCGCTGTTGGGCACCAAAGCGCCCATACTGCGCTCGGCCACCATCGAAGGCGGCAACGCCACCTGGTTCAAAGAACCACGCGGTTGCGATTGCGACCCGAAACAGAATAAAACTAACGGCGGCGAAACAAACGGCGAAGACGACGAGAACATGGATTCCGACAACAAAAAAGAATCGGCGCAAATGGACGATGAAACGACCGCGAAGCCCGAACGTTTCGTTATGTTGCATCTCGCCTTAGGCAAAGGTCGCGTGACCGCAATCAGCAATCAACGTCTCTTCAACAATCATGAAATCGGCAATCACGATCATGCTGAATATATGGCGCGGCTGTTCACGCTCGTCGGCAAACCCGGAACGGTTTATATCGCGCCCGATCCCGTGTTTCCGAGTTTGTTCGAGTGGCTGAAGATCCACGCCTGGGCCGCGCTGGCGGCGGCGTCGGTATTGTTGTTTGCGCTGCTGTGGCGCGCGATGCCGCGTTTCGGTCCGATCGAAACGCCGCCGCCGCCCAACCGACCCGGCCTACGCGAACACTTACGCGCTATCGGTGAATTTCATTTGAAAGGCCACGACTTTGAAGCGCTGTTGGCGCCGATGCGTGACGACTGTCTGCGCGCGCTACAGTTGCACGCCACGCGCGAAGGCGCGGCGGTTCGTCCCTCGACGTTAGCGCAGCGCCTAACCGGCCTGCCGCAGAACGACATCGAACACGCGCTGCGCGCTAGCGCCACGGATCGAACCGAGTTTCTCCGCCTCGCGACGACGCTCGCGCGTATTCGCGATTCGCTCACCCCTTCCCAACAAAAACTCACCACGGCGGCACGCCCATGAACGCACCGAATCATCTTCAACAAGGAATCGAACTTGTGCGCGCGATGCGCGCCGAGATTGCCAAAGTCTTCGTCGGCCAAGACCGCTTGATCGAACAGACGATCACCGCCCTACTCGCTGGCGGCCATGTGTTACTCGAAGGCGTGCCCGGCCTCGGCAAAACGTTATTAGTCAAAGCGCTCGCCAAAACGCTCGGCGGACGCTTCGCGCGCATTCAATTCACGCCCGATCTGATGCCGGCGGACATCACCGGCCACGCAATGTTCGACGCCGCCAGCGGCAAGTTCGTTATCCGTCGCGGTCCGTTGTTCGCGAACTTAGTGTTGGCGGACGAAATCAACCGCGCGCCGGCGAAGACGCAGTCGGCGCTGCTGGAAGTCATGCAAGAAGGACAAGTCACTATCGAAGGCACGCCGCACGAACTGACACCGCCGTTCCTGGTGCTGGCGACGCAAAACCCCATCGAACAAGAAGGCACGTACGCCCTGCCGGAAGCGCAGCTCGACCGCTTCTTATTAAAAGTCATGATCGATTATCCGAGCGCCGAGCATGAACGCATGTTGGTGCAACACGTAACGCGCGAACGCGTTGGCGATCGACTCGACGTCGAGGCAGTGAATCAAGTCGTCACGCCGGAGCAAGTCACCGCGCTGCAAGCGCTCGCCGCGAGTCTGCGCGTGGACGACGCCGTCGTCGACTACGCTGTGCGCATCGCACGCAAAACACGCGAGTGGCCAGGCATCGCCGTCGGCGCGGGTCCGCGCGGCGGCATCGCCTTGGTGCGCGCGGCGCGCGGATTGGCGCTGCTCGCCGGGCGCGACTTCGTCACGCCGGACGACGTTAAAACCATCGCCCCCGCGGCGTTGCGCCATCGCGTTATGTTAGCGCCGGAAGCGGAGATCGAAGGATTGACGGTCGATCAATTGCTCAACAACCTGCTCACCCAAGTAGACGCGCCGCGCGCATGATCCTACCGGCGCGAACGCTGCTGATCGCTCTGGTCGCGTGGTTCGCGTTGGGCATCGCCGCATCCGTGTGGCCGACGGGTTTACGCACGTGGATGTGGGTCGGCGTCGCACTCGGCGTGGTTACCTTATTAGATGCACTGCTGGCGTGGCGTCTGCGGCCACCGACAATCGTTCGGCAATTGCACGATTCGCTGCCGCTCGCGGTGTGGACCCAAATCGAATTGCAATTGAGGCATCCCCAAGGACTGCGCGACGTGGAAGTTTTCGATCACGTGCCCCCCGACTGCGGCTTCACCGGCTTGCCAGCGCGCGTGCGCATCGTCCCCGGC
>JAHFQD010000217.1 GCA_023266455.1 Candidatus Muproteobacteria bacterium | reverse complement strand
CGAAACCGCGTTGCCAGGGAAACCGGCTGCGGAGCAGGACTAGGTAAGGCGCTGTTCCAATTCGACGCGGTTGGGACCGGCATGAAGCGCGCGCGCCGCTAAGGTTTGCGCCCGCGCTAATAAATTCGCCGGACTTTCGCCGGGGATATAACTCACGACGCTGGCCGAGAACGTCGGCAGCGGTCGCAGTCGACCGCAGTAGTAGTAGCGTCCGCGCGTAACGCGTTGTTGTACTTTGCGCAGTGCCTGCAGACCTTGTTCCGTTTCGGTTTCCGGTAACAGCCAGGCGACACCGTGAGGTTCGTGATGCGTGACGACATCGTAAGCGCGCGCGCAAGCGGAGACGCTTTCGACGTAACGCTGGATGACTTCGTGATTCGCTTGCGGACCGAGCAGTCCGCCGACATCGCTGAGATGATCGGGACCGATCAACACCAGAGACAACGGATAGCGATGTCGCTCAGCGCGACGCACTTCCGCTTGCAGTTGGCGCAGCAGCGTATCGCTTGGCGCCGCCGGCTTCGACATTTTGGCGGACGTTGTTTCCGACGTTAAATCGTCGACACCGGCGCGCGCTTTTTGTAAATGTTCTTTCAGCGCGTCGTATTCGCGCAATAAATCTTGAACCGAGTCCTGCATGATCGCGCGCAGCTGTTGCAGGTCAGTCACGTCGGCGGCGCAGGTAATCGCTTGCGATACGGTCTGCAGCGACGTCAGATGACCGCTGTAATGCGAGATCGCTTGATCAAGGCGTTGTCCGAGCGAGGTCAGCGATTGCGCGATCTTCGCGGTAGCGGCCGTGTTGTTGGTGCTCGGTCCCTGCGGTTCACCCGCCGGAATTTCGCTTGCGGCCCACAGCAGCGCGATGAGATGTTGTTCCAGCGCCGCATGATCGAAAACCGGTTGCGTCAGCGACGCCGCATCCGATAGCGACGCGAGCCGACGCGAAACCAATCGCGTTTTGACGCGCGTAATCGGATCGTCGTTCGCGGAACGGCGCTCATAGCGGTCGATAGCATTTTGCAGAAACGTCAAAAACGCGCGTTCGATGATCGCGACCAGACGGTCACGCGCTTGGTGGCCTTGCTCGACTTGTTCGAGTAAGGCGCTGCCGTTCGGCGCGCTTCGCAGAATTTCTAGACTAGTCAACAACGATTCGACCGGGCGTGGCGGCGATAATTTATAAGTTGGACTCATGCCAGGCTCCTTTGCACCGCGAGAGCCTACCGTCACGCCGGTTGGAAAACAACTTTTCCGTTATCCCGCTCGGCGGCTATCATAGGCGCATGTATTACGAACAAATCATTAGAGTGTGGAGCTGGTCCGGTATTCTCCTGCTGGCCGCCATCGTGGCCGGTTGCGACCGAAAAGCGTCAACGGAATCGCATCCGGAAGCGCTGCAAGCGCCGCTGGGGAGCGACCGGCCGTTGTCCGTCGAAAGTGTTATGCAAGGTGCTCGCCTGTATCAAGAAAACTGCGCCCAATGTCACGGGCCAGAAGCGCAGGGGCATCCCGATTGGCAGAATCCCGATTTCGCTGCGGCGCCGCCGTTGAACGGCACCGGCAATGAATGGAAACGTACCAAAGCCGAGCTAATGCTGATCATTAAAAACGGCGCCAAACGTAATAACGAACCGGTCATGCCTGGGTTGAACGGGAAACTGTCTGACCAGGAAGTGGAAAGCGTTATCGCCTGGTTTCAGGCGCTATGGCCGCTCGACGTGTACGACCGTTGGCGCAAGGTCAACGCCGGCGCGCCGCCGGATAAGCCAGAAAAGAAAAGCTAGATCGCATGCAAATCGCTATTTGGATCATCATCATTCTCGCTATCGCGGCGTTGCTGAAGTATTTGCTGAACGATTCGAATAAGAAATAAATTCCCGTATGACCCGCTTTGGGTCCGAGATGCTATGGCTATGTAGGGAAAATTGGCTAGTCGTCTAGGCCGACTTGTTAGTGAAACGTTTCGCCCGTGTGATTATTAACCCCGTTTCGGGGTGTTACATAAATTAACGGTGGTTCTTCTTTATTCACGTTCATTCCCGTCGATTCCAACTCTCGGTTCGGTATTCCGCGTCCGTTTTACGGCCATCACAGTTGATAAACGGTTTATATGAAAGTCGGTGCTATTCATTCACGTCTGTCGCCTGATTTCATCGGAGAGCCGGCGCATTCTGAACCGTTAGCGACGTCGAATTATGACGCTGATACTGGCCAACTAAACATCGACGCGCCACGCGACCAAAACTTTCAGCGATCCAACGATGAGACCTTCAAAGGCCCCGGATTCTCAAGTCCGACGGTGCCGATCGCGAATAGAATTTTCATCGAGCAGCAAGGCGACCTCGTCAAAGTCACTATTCAGTCCGGCAACGAGACGCGTGTCATCGAACAACGTGGCGTGCATAAGCTTGTCATCCGCACCGGCGATGGCAACGATCTGATCACCACCGGTTCGCCGACCGACAACTACGGCGATAAAAGCGTCAACGTCGATCTCGAAGTCCATGCCGGTGGCGGTAACGATGACGTCATCGGCAGCTGGAACGGCAAGAATATGTTGTACGGCGATGGCGGCGACGATCACCTCGTCGGCGGCGGCAAAGACGATCAACTGGAAGGCGGCGAGGGCAACGATTACCTCGAAGGTTGCGACGGCAACGATCGTCTCTTCGGCGGTGCCGGTAACGACGTCAGTTACGGCGGTCGCGGTGACGATTTCCTGTTCGACGACGGCGGCGAGCAGAATTATCTCGAAGGCGGCAAGGGCAACGACAAACTCATCGCGATGAACGCGGGCCGCAATATTCTCTCCGGCGGTCGCGGCGACGACATGATTCAAAGTTGGGGCCATGACACGGTTTATACCGGTCTTGGTAAAGACGACGTCCTTAACGTCGTCGGCGACGACACCGTGTACGGACAAGATAAAGAAGACCACATCGCATCGCTCTTTGGTCACACCAACATCGTCAATGTCGACATTCCCGATACGCTCGATATTTTCGGATTGAAGATCCCGATCGCGCAGGGATCGTCTTCCATCAAAATGGAGGGCTCGACCCCGTTCGTCGATCGCATGGAAGACGATATCGACATGTATCGCGCCTCGCCTACCGGACAACAAATGTTGCGAGCGCTGGACAACGCGCATGCGAACGAACCCGGCGCGCCGACGGTGACGTTGAAGGAAGCGCCACGTTCCTATCTCGGAACGCGAGAGGTGACGACGTCCGTGGAAGGACACACCCTCGTTCGCGACGGCGCGAACGTCATCAAAGGAAAAGGAGCCGACGCGACGGTGGAAATTACGCCGGCGAATCCCTCCTACGTGCGGACGTCGTATAGCGCAACAGTGGACGATCCGTTGAATCAAGCCGGCGTTTGGTTTCCGGGCTCGGTCTGGCTGTATCACGAGTTGTCGCACTCTTATAACCAAGTGACCGGCACCTATCAGCCCGGCCATACCGCGCACGAACGCCAGGCGGTCGGTTTGGAAAACGGCGGTCTGCTCTACGACTTCGACGGCGATCCCGCTACGCCGCCGACCACGGCGAATCCGCGCGTGCTCACGGAAAACGGTATGCGTGCCGAAATGGGAATTCCCGAGCGGCCGTTTTATCACGACCCATCAGAGCAGTAGCCGCGCGAAGGTAGTTAACGGCGATGGTTCCTATCGCCGTTCGACCGTCTGATATTATTCGCCCGCAATGTCTCAATTCCATTCTCTTCCGCTCGCCGCGTTGCACGCCCGCGCGCAGCGCGTTTTCCGACGCGGCGGCGGCACGCGCCCGGAAGTTTCCTTATTGGAACTCGACGGCGAATTCGCCGTGCTCAAGGATTACTCGCGTTCGGATCCGTGGTTCCGGCGCTTGGTCGGACCGTTGTCGGCACGCCGCGAAGCCGAGGCGTTGCGCCGGCTCGACGGCGTACACGGCGTGCCGCGCTTGCTCGGTATGCCGACGAAGGATTCGGTATTGCTGGAATATATTTCGGGGACCAGCACGCGCGAGTTGAAGTCGGGCGCGTTGGCGCCGGAATTCTTCGAGCGGTTTTATCGGCTGGTCGACGGCGTTCACGCCCGCGGCATCGCGCATTGCGATCTACGCAGCCGTGGCAATGTATTGCTCGGC